>CANJDA010000236.1 GCA_947472705.1 Flavobacteriaceae bacterium | reverse complement strand
GTATAAAGTCCCTGCAAAATATGAAGGGAAATTCCCTAAAGGAAAAGTAAATATCAATCAATGTATTGGTTATACTGACTTTGCTTTGAAGCGTTTTTTTAACGCAGCAAAAAAGGAACCTTGGTATAAAAACACTATTTTTGTATTGGTTGCCGATCATGGAAATACAGTGGCTTACGATGAATATTTAAAAGAGTTTAATCGTAACACAGTGCCAATTTTATTCTTCTCTCCAAGTGAAAAATATGTGGGAGAAAACAAGGATTGGGCACAGCAAATTGATATCTACCCTACCATTTTAGATATGATTGGCTACCCAAAACCTTTTAGAAGTTGGGGCCGAAGTTTGATTAACGAAAAACAAGTGCCACCATTTGTAATAAAATATGCTTCTAATGTGTATCAGTATATGGAGGGCAATTATATTTGTTGTTTTGATGGAAAAAAGGTAGTTGGATTTTATGCTGCGGCAGATAAAGGAATGGAACACAATTTAATTAAAAATAAAACGCCCGAAATGGACGCAATTGCATTAAGATGTAAGGCATTTGTCCAAGATTATATGGAACGAATAATCGATAAACGCCTGACGACGGTGAAGTAGATAATAGACTGATAGATGATAGACAAATGGACTAACTTTTTTGTCTTTCCTCTCTCCGTCTCTTATCTCTTAAAAAAATAAAGATGAAAAAGAAAATAGGAATAATAGTTTTAGTATTGGTGTTGATTGGCACTGGAAAATACATTTATGACCGCCATATCAATCATAATTTTATAGCAATAACCGAAGGGAAAGTCTATAAATCTGGAGTTATTCCACCCGATGAAATTGCAGATTATGTAAATAAATACCATATCAAATCAATTATTGATTTGCGTTTTCCAGGAACAGGAGATACAGTGAACAATCCTGAGATTCCTAAAGAATTGACTGCAGAGAAAGAAGCTGTTGCTAAGATTCCAGGGGTTAATTATTTTAATGATGGATGCGACCAGGTTCCTAAGCAAGAGAATGTTGATGCTTTTTTAAAAATTATGGACAATCCCGCTAATTATCCGGTTTTAATTCATTGTTATCATGGAATTGGTCGCTCTCAATTATTTTCGGCCATTTACCGAATTGAATACGAAGGATGGTCTAATGAAGATGCTCGCAATAAAGCAGCTTTTCCAGTAATGTTTAGTTCGTTTGATAATGGAACACCTAAAGGAGAATATTTAAAAGCGTATAAGAGCAGAAAACAATCTGTTAAAGTAAAATAAGAAAAGAGGAGCAATTTTGCTCCTCTTTTCTTATCAGTATATTGACAATTATAGTTTGTTCATGTTTTGTGCCAAAGTCTCAATGAATTTTGAAATTGGGCCTTTTATCATCATTGCCATCATGGGATTGAATTCGCCTTCAAAATGCAATTGAACTGCACAAGAATTCTCCGAAAAGGTGTCGAGATTTGCGGTTAAAGTAAAAGGCAATTTATCGCTAGCGGCTGATAATACTACTTTAGAAAAGGGTGTTTTGTCTTTCATTTTCAATTTGATTTCAGGCATTCCTTTTAAACCAAAGTTAAAAATATCATCACCTAAAACTTCGAACTTAGCAATATTCTCGGGCATCAATTTTTCATAACTTTTCACATCAGATAAAGCATGAAATAAATATTCAGCTGATTTTTCAACAGTAACTTTTGGGCTTTCTAAATTCATAGTTTTATATTTTTAAAAATGAGAGATGAAAAATAGTCTATTATCTATCCGTCTATTATCTATTATCTCATTTACACATTCCAAGTTGATGGACTTTCACGCCACTCTTGTAAAGTTTTGAGTTCTTTTTCGGTTATATAATTTTTGGCAACAGCCAATTCTAATAAATGATTGTAATCGGCCATAGTGTTTAATTCGATATTAGCATTTTTGAAATTCTCCACAGCTACATCAAATCCATAAGTAAAGATAGCTACCATGCCTTTAACCTGTGCGCCAGCCTCTTTTAAGGCTTCAACAGCAAATAAACTGCTATTTCCTGTACTAATTAAATCTTCTACCACTACTACGCTTTGACCTTTTTGTAAAAAGCCTTCCACTTGGTTTTGTCTTCCGTGTTTTTTAGGTTCGGGTCTTACATATACAAATGGTAAGCCCATATATTCAGCTACTAGTATTCCAATTCCAATAGCTCCGGTTGCAACACCCGCAATGACATCGGGTTTGCCAAATTCTTTTTCAATATGTTTAGCAAATTCTTCCCGAATAAAATTTCGAATCGGTGGAAAGGACAGTACCATTCTGTTATCGCAGTAAATTGGAGAGTGCCAACCCGAAGCCCATGTAAAAGGATTTTTCGGATTCAATTTAATTGCATTTATTTGTAAAAGTAATTCGGCTGTTTTTTCAGCTGTGTCTTTATTAAAAATCATAGTACAAATGTATAAAGTTTTTGTCAACGATAAACCACTTTTTTTAACCGACGAAATCGCCAAAGAAACCGATTTTCAGTTGTTTTTATTGGAAAGCATTGATATTGAGCAACTCATCATCAAAATGTTTCAGAACAAAATTCAAAAAGCTTCTTTGTACTATCCGGATGAAAAGGCTATACTGAAGAAACTCAAAGAAAAAATACCTGTTTGTAAAGCAGGAGGAGGGTTGGTATATAATAAAAAGGGAGACGTTTTATTCATTTTCAGAAACGGGAAATGGGATTTACCCAAAGGAGGTATTGAAAAAAACGAAGAAATCGAAGATACCGCTATGCGTGAAGTAGAAGAGGAAACAGGTGTTAATGAATTGAAAATTACTAAAAAACTTCAAAAAACCTACCATGTTTTTAAGCGTAACGGGAAATACAAACTAAAAATTACCCATTGGTTTGAAATGCAATCAAATTATGAAGGCATACCACATCCACAAGCTAATGAGGGCATAGAAAAAGCGGTATGGCTTAATCCAGAACAAATTAAAGATGCGCTTAAAAATTCGTATGAAAATATAAAGCTGTTGTTTGAG
>CANJDA010000235.1 GCA_947472705.1 Flavobacteriaceae bacterium | reverse complement strand
GATATATAATGTTGTATTCTACCAATAATTTGAGGTGGACAACCATAAAAATTGGGACAATAATGATTGGCTTCTCCTTCCGTTCGTATTAATTCTGTATGACATTCTGGACAATGAGTGATGTAGTTGGTTCTTTCAGAATTTGAATTTCTTTTATTCAAATCAACGCCAATAATTTTTGGAATAATTTCGCCTCCCTTTTCCACAAAAACGGTATCACCAATGCGAATGTCTAACTTTTCGATTTGATCTGCATTATGCAATGAGGCTCTTTTGACTATTGTTCCTGCTAATTGTACTGGCTCTAAATTTGCTACTGGAGTGATAGAACCCGTTCTTCCCACTTGATAGGAAATAGAAATTAATTGGGTAGCAACTTGTTCTGCTTTAAATTTATAAGCCATGGCCCAACGAGGAGATTTTGCTGTATATCCCAATTCGTCTTGAAGTTGGAAGCTGTTTACCTTTACCACTACTCCATCGGTTTCATAAGGAAGTTGATGTCGATTAATATCCCAATAATTAATATATTCGAAAACTTCCTCAATAGAATTGGCTAGTTTAGCTTCTTTAGGCACCTTGAATCCCCATTTTCTGGCAGCTTCTAATCCTTCAAATTGCGAATTAATATTTATATTATTACCAACAATAAAATACAATAGACACTCTAACGGGCGCTTGGCAACCTCTGAACTGTCTTGCAGTTTCAAACTTCCTGAAGCAGTATTTCTCGGATTGGAATAGGGTGTTTCACCAATTTCAATTAGTTCTTGATTCATTTTTTCAAAACCTTCATAGGGCAAAATAATTTCACCACGAATGTCAAATCTTTCAGGATACTTTCCTTTTAATTGCAAAGGAATGGATTTAATTGTTTTGATGTTATTGGTTACTTCATCTCCTTGTATGCCATCTCCACGAGTAACGGCTCGAATTAATTTCCCTTTTTCATAAGTAATACTAATAGAGGCACCATCATATTTCAATTCACAGGTGTATTGTAAAGAAACGTTACCTAAAACTTTTTGAATTCTAGTTTCCCAATCTAATAAATCTTCTTTGGAATAAGAATTATCTAAAGAATACATTCGATAATCGTGAACTACCGTATTGAAGTTTTTAGTTATAGTACCTCCAACTCTTTGCGTAGGTGAGTTTTCATCAAAATAATCAGGGTATTGAGTTTCTAATTTCTGAAGTTGTTTTAGTTTTTGATCAAATTCAAAATCAGAGATGGTAGGATTGTCTAATACATAATAATTATGATTGTGCTGATTTAACTCGTCGCGTAAATCTTGAATAATTTTAGGAATATCCATAAAAGAAATTGGCTATTATAGTTGCAAATTATGTGCACTAAAATAGCCAATATTTTTGAAAATGTATAGTATTTACTTTTGAATTATTCCATTTATTTGAAGGTATAATTGTCCATCACTCAAGATTGCTCCTTGCTTTATAAGATCAAAGATTGCTGTGTTTCTTTCGTTTTCATATTCTTTTTTACCCAAATGAATTTCAACAGTATCGGTAAATAAATTATCACTTAACCATTGTAAGCCTTCTTTTTGCATAAAATCAACTTCCGATACTAATGCTTTTAAAACTATAGATTGAATTAACTTTTCCTGACAGTGAAAAAGAAAGATATGGTTTTTAGAGAAATGCTCTAAGTAATGCGCATTGGTTAAAACACCTTCCCAAATCAAATCAGAGAAAACATCCAACTCTTGTTCGGCAACTTCAGGTTTATTAGTTTTGATGGAATCCCATTCTGATTTGTCAATAGATTGCGTAGCGAGGAAATTACTGAATTCCTGGTACAAGGCTTCGAATTGTTCTTTGGTTAATCTTTTGTACTTCATTATAAAAAATGGATTAAAAAAAAATCCCGATTCTCATCGGGACTTTTGTTTTGTATGTTGAAATATTATTTCTCAGCTACAATTTCGTATGGCAATTCCACAATTACTTCTCTGTGTAATCTCACAGTAGCATTGTATTTACCAACGCGTTTTACAACACCACTAGTAATGAATTTTCTATCAATTGGTTGCCCAGCAGCTTCTAAAGCAGCAGCGATATCAATATTAGTAATTGAACCAAATAATTTTTCTCCACCAGCTTTTGCTGTAATTCTAATTTCTAAAGCTTTTAAAGCTTCAGCTAATTTTTTAGCATCATCAACAATTTTAGCTTCTTTATAAGCTCTTTGTTTTAAATTTTCAGCTAAAACTTTTTTAGCAGAAGGAGTTGCTAAAGCAGCAAAACCTTGCGGGATTAAATAATTACGACCGTAACCGTTTTTCACTGTTACTACATCGTCTTTAAATCCTAAATTTTGAACGTCTTGTTTTAAGATCAATTCCATGTTGTTGTCCTTTATTAGAGAAGTTAGGTTCCGATTAACGGGAAACCAACAACTAAGTTTATATTATTTTAATAAATCGGCCACGTAAGGCATTAAAGCTAAGTGACGGGCTCTTTTCACAGCTACAGACACTTTTCTTTGGTATTTTAATGAAGTTCCTGTTAAACGACGTGGTAAAATTTTACCTTGCTCGTTAACAAATTTCAATAAGAAATCTGGATCTTTATAATCTACATATTTGATTCCTGATTTTTTGAAACGACAATACTTTTTAGTTTTGTTTGTTTCGATGTTTAAAGGAGTAAGATATCTGATATCTCCGTCTTTTTTTCCAGAAGCTGATTGTTGCAAATTTGCCATAATGATTAAGCTTTAGATGATTCTTTTAATTTAGCTCTTCTTCTTTCCGCCCAAGAGATAGCGTGTTTGTCTAAACTTACAGTTAAGAAACGCATAACTCTTTCGTCACGTCTAAACTCAGTTTCAAAAGCAATAAGAGCTTCTCCAGATACTTTAAATTCGAATAAATGGTAAAAACCACTTTTCTTGTTTTGGATTTCGTAAGCTAATTTTTTTAAGCCCCAATCCTCTTTAGATACCATCTCTGCTCCTTTTGACGTAAGAAAATCTTCAAATTTGCTTACTGTTTCCTTTACCTGAACTTCAGATAAAACGGGATTTAAGAT
>CANJDA010000234.1 GCA_947472705.1 Flavobacteriaceae bacterium | reverse complement strand
TCCGCCTCATGGAAAAAAAAATATACTCTTTTTTATTCTCAACTCGTTTAATGGCGCTTTTGTTTATAGGTTTTGCGGTTGCAATGGCTGCTGGAACTTTTATCGAAAGCAAGTATAATACTGATACGGCCCGAATTTGGATATACAATGTTTGGTGGTTTGAAGCCATTATGTTATTCTTTGTCATTAATTTTATTGGAAACATTAAGCGATATCAATTGTATAAAAAAGAAAAATGGGCAACATTGCTGTTGCATTTGTCGTTTATCTTCATCATTTCAGGAGCTTTTATTACTCGATACATTAGCTATGAAGGGATGATGCCTATTAGAGAAGGAGCAACTTCCAATCAGTTTTTTTCCGATAAATGTTATTTAACTGTTTTTGTTGATGGACAGTATCAAGGTAAATTAATGCGCCGCATTTTTGAAAAACCAATGCTGCTTTCACCAGTAACCAATAATAATTTCTCTATAAACGAAAGCTTTGCTGATATTCCGTTTGAAATAGAATATAACGAGTTTTTAATGGATGCCAAAGAAACCATCAAAGAATCGGCAACTGGAGATACTTATTTGAAATTGGTTGAATCGGGTGGAGGCATGCGTAATGAGCATTTCCTAAAAGATGGAGAAGTGCAAGATATTCACAATGTGCTTTTTGCTCTTAACAAACCAACCCAAGGCGCCATAAATATTGATACTAAAGCCAATACTATTTCTTCTCCGTTTGACGGACAGTTCATGAGAATGGCAGATAAATTACAAGGTAAAGTTACCAAAGACTCTGTTCAAGCATTAATGTATCGTTCGTTATACAACGTTGGAGGAGCACAGTTTGTGATTCCGGATCAGCCTAAAAAAGGAGTGAAATCATTTGAATCTAGTGGCAACTATAAAGCAAAAAATGCTACCAATGCACTTACAGTTACCATCAAAACAGATGGCAAAGAAGAAAAAGTTACCTTAACGGGTTCTAAAGGAAAACAAGGTGAACCTAAAGTTGTTAAAATTGGTAAGTTGGAATTTACATTGAGTTATGGTAGCAAAGCCTATACGCTTCTTTTTAGTTTAAAACTGAATGATTTCTTAGCTCAAAAATACCCAGGAACTGAAAAGAGCTTTTCCTCTTTTGAAAGCAAAGTAACCGTATTAGATTCAGCAAAAAAGTATGATGCTCGCATTTACATGAATCATATTCTAGATCATCAGGGGTATCGCTTTTTCCAAGCCTCATTTGATCCTGATGAAAAAGGAACCATACTATCGGTTAACCACGATTTCTGGGGAACAACCATTACTTATATTGGGTATTTTATTTTGTTCTTTTGTTTGATGGCGATTATGTTTGTAAAAAATACCCGCTTTTCCGAATTAAAGCGAAAATTAGAAAATGTAAAAAATAAGAAAGCCAAATTGATGTCAATATTTGTTTTGTTGTTTTCCATTCAAGGGTTTAGTCAAAATCATGGCAATCAAAAGAATGTATTACCAACCCAAAAGCAAATTGATTCTATCTTAAATAAGTATAAAGTTCCCGAAAAACAAGCGGCACATTTTGGTCGTTTAATTATTCAGGATGATGGAGGCCGTATGAAACCCATCAATACTTTCTCTTCTGAATTATTACGAAAGGTGAGTCATAAAGACACCTATAATGGATTGAATTCTGACCAAGCTTTTATCTCAATGACACAGTTTCCAACGGTTTGGTTTGAAACTCCGTTGATTTATATCAAAAGCGGTAACGATAGTATTCGCAAAATTTTAGGAATTAAGTCGGATGCTAAATATGCTACTTTCCGTTCTTGTTTCGATGAAAGAGGAAATTATAAATTGTCGCCCTACTTAGACGAGGCCTATAAAGCAGCCAATCCTGATCAGTTTCAAAAAGATTTTATAGAAACGGATAAAAAAGTAAACTTGATGAATGCTGCCTTGAGTGGCAAAATATTGCGCATTTTCCCAATCCCGAATGATTCTAATAATAAATGGGTTTCCTTTTTAGAAATTGAACATCCTACTGGGACGGCTTTGGATACTATCAAAAGTGCGTTGCCTGTTTATTTAGATGAATTGATGAAAGCCTCTAGTAATAAGAATTATACGCTTGCCAATACGCTTTTAGTTGGAATGGAAAATTACCAAAAGAAATTCGGTAAAGCTGTACGCCCTTCGGATGAAAAAATTGACTATGAGATTTTGTATAACAAATACGATGTCTTCCAAAAATTGCCTTATGGGTACTTAATCGTCGCTGCATTAATGATGTTATTTACAATCATAAGAATATTTAAGGAAACAAAATGGCTAGCAATTACCGTAAATTTCTTTCATGTTTTGGTGGTGTTATTATTTGCCTTGCACACGGCTGGGTTGATAGCGCGCTGGTATATTTCGGGTCATGCACCATGGAGTAATGCATATGAAGCCATAGTATATGTAGCTTGGTCTACAATGTTCTTTGGTTTGGCCTTTGACCGAAAATCAAAATTAACCGTAGCTTCCTGTGCTTTTGTAACGGCAATGATATTAACGGCAGCTTATGCCAACTGGATTGACCCCGAAATCGCTAATTTGCAACCTGTATTAAATTCCTATTGGTTGATGATACATGTGGCGGTAATTGTGGCCAGCTATGGACCTTTTGCTTTGGGAGCTATCTTAGGATTTGTGTCTTTGGTATTGATTCTCTTTACTACCGAAAAGAACAAAGCCAAAATGGAATTAAACATCAAAGAAATCACTTATATCAACGAAATGTCATTAACCATCGGGTTAGTGATGTTAACCATCGGAAACTTTCTTGGAGGTCAATGGGCCAATGAAAGCTGGGGAAGATATTGGGGTTGGGATCCTAAAGAAACTTGGGCATTGATTAGCATAATGGTTTATGCCTTTGTGATTCATGCTCGTTTTGTGCCTTCTATGCGCAATAAATGGTTGTTTAATTTAATGGCGATGTATGCTTTTGTTTCGATATTGTTTACTTACTATGGCGTAAATTTCCACTTAGTAGGGTTGCATTCGTATGCAAGTGGTGAAGCAAAATCTTTAAG
>CANJDA010000233.1 GCA_947472705.1 Flavobacteriaceae bacterium | reverse complement strand
TGAGAGTAAATTTTAGTCAAAAAATCTTCAACAGGTACTTGCTTTATTTTCATACCATCCAAAATTTCTTTGGCACCCATTCCAACTTTACCATGCCCTGTTAATACAATTTTTATATTGGGCAAGGTTTGTCTTTTCAATCTAACAATTAAATCTTCTTTACTTTGAAGGGTTTCAGCTTTTGGTAATGTAAACAAATCGTATTTAATTCCGAAACCTCTGAAACCATTATATGCCCCAACTATCCCTGCATAACGACCAAAGCCTATTAAACGTCTGTTGTCTTTATCTACTATAGTTTCATGGTCATAAAGTTCAATGTTCTTGGCCAAAATAGCTTGCAATAATTTACGATTATGTGCTTGCTTTTTAATAGTATGTGAAAAGAAAAAGTATTTTTTATTCGGAATCAAATAGTCTACAGGAATTTCCTTTACTCCAAAAAAAACATCACAATCAGAAATGTCCTCAGCTACTTCAATTTCTAAGTTAGCATATTCTTCATCTTTAAAAAACCGAATATCAGAGCACTCAACTTTAATTATTGCTTCGGGATGTTCTTGTTGTAATCGCACTAATTCTTGTGGCGTAAAAACAACTCTTCTATCTGGTGGATTCTTTCTTTCTTTTATAATTCCAAACTTCATATGGCAATTTTATTTGGCACCAAAAGTAGTAGTAACGAAAACGTTTTCAAAACTTTTGACCAAAAATAAATTAGGGCCTTTTAAAAGTCAAATACTGGCTATTAAAGAGTTACTAATTTTTAAATTGAAATTGTGAAAAACCTGTTGATAGCTTTCTAAAAAAGCGCCTTAATGAGTAGTTTGAATACTTATATTTGTTTTTCAATCATTAAAAAAATGGCTCAAAAAATTATTCGATATACTTGTTTATTGGTTATTACTTCCCTCCTTTTTAGTTCTTGTACCAAACAAGAAAAAACAGATGACGGTATCGTTAAAGTCAATAAAAAAGGAATTCCTGTGATGCAACCATTACAAGAAGAATTACCAACATTAACATCTAATTTTATCAATGATAAAAAATATGGTGTTTCTCGTTATTTTGAAAAAGAATGGTCTGAAAAAAATGATAATGTAGCTTTTTTGGTGGCAAAAAATGGTCAGATTATTTATGAAAACTATATGGGGTATGCCAATAAAAGTACTAGTGAACAAATCACAAAAGACACACCACTACACATTGCCTCAGTAAGTAAAGTACTTACATCAACAGCCATTTTAATGTTGATAGACACTAAAAGAATTTCTCTAAATCAAAAGGTAAATACTATTATAACTAACTTTCCATATCCTGATGTTACCATTCAAACACTGCTGAATCATAGAAGTGGAATGAAAAACTACGCCTATTTCACATATGAAAATGGTAATTGGGATAAAAAACAAACACTTACCAATGAGGATATCGTTAAAGTGATGGTGGACAAAAAAATTCCGTTAGAAACAAAAACAGATACCCATTTTAGTTACTGCAATACTAACTATGCAATGCTAGCTTTGATTATAGAAAAAATCACAGGACTTAAATATCCTGAAGCAATGAAAGAAATGATATTTGAACCTCTAGGTATGAACAAAACTTTTGTATTTGATATTTCTAAAGATAGAGGAAATGTAGCACCATCATATAAAGGAAATAATGTGGAAATAGGTGTTGATTATTTAGACGGTATTTATGGCGATAAAAACATCTACTCTACCCCTAGAGATTTATTAAAATTTGACAAAGCACGTTACGCCCCTTTCTTTCTCAACCCAAATTTGATAAAAAAAATATACACTGGTTACAGCAACGAGTGCAAAGGCATCCGCAATTATGGTTTGGGAGTACGAATGACATTATTTGAAAAAGGAGAACCCTTTTATTACCACAACGGATGGTGGCATGGTAATACCTCCTGTTTCATTACTTTAAGAAAAGAAAAAGTTTCCATAATTGTCTTATCCAATAAGTTTACCAAAAAAACATATCAGACCAAAAGACTAGCCTGTCTTTTTGGAGATTATCCTTTTAAGTTAAATGAAGATGGCGAAGAATAAAATCACTTGCAATCGCTTTTAAATTACACTACATTTGTACTCGCTACACCAAACGTAGACAAAAATGGGGTCGACTGGTTTTGACAGCAAGTCGAATTGAACAGTAAGCACGTCGAGCATGGTACCATTTGCTCGTAAATCCAAGGGTACGAACTTATAAACGGCGAAAATAATTACGCTTTAGCTGCTTAATCTGAATCACAGTAAGATTAGCCACGTCCTTACAAGGTAAGGAAGCTGGATTCACCTCAGAAGCCTTGGTTTATGGCGGCTGGTTTAGGGGAACCGTAAATGTAAACCTAGGAAAGGTAATGTTCTGAATCCTTTCTGACACTTATAGAGCTAAGCATTGGGTTGCTGTCTTTGGCATAGCCTAATGTCGAAAACCTAAGTAAAGACTAAGCGTGTAGAAAGCTCTTTAGTTGCTTGTTTGGACGGGAGTTCGACTCTCCCCGACTCCACTGTCGTACCAATAACCTCTAAAGTAATTTAGAGGTTATTTTTTTATTTAAAAGTTGTAAATCCGACATAAAATAGTTCGAGACAACTCCCCTCTTTTCCACATAAAACCCTGTTAATCATTGATTTTACAGGGTTTTTTATTTCCCGACACTTCATATTCTTCAATCAATTTCTCCAATTACTTCTCATTTAATTGCAACAGCATTTACCTCTTTTGTGACAATTTTGTTTTGAAAATCGTTTATGCCACACTTTTTGTAGTGATTTTAGTTAAATTAATGCTACAACATATACTTTTATTACATAAAAAAAGCCACTCTTTCGAGTGACTTTTTTTATATATTATATTATTATTATCGTTTTAATGCAAAGTGAGCTTTAAATTGTTTGCTATTAATACCTTCTAAATAATCTACCGTAAACCAGTAATCATCTGATGGCATCAAATGACCGTTATAGGTTCCGTCCCAACCATCGGTTGTTGGACTGATTTGTTTGATTAATTTTCCAGCACGGTCAAATATATAAATTTTTGCGTAAGGTTGGTTCACTAG
>CANJDA010000232.1 GCA_947472705.1 Flavobacteriaceae bacterium | reverse complement strand
GTTTGATGCTATGGAAATTGCGGTTCATGAAGCTTACGCCAAATTAGAATCGGTTGATGAAAGACCCAATTTCAAATTGATTTATGAATATCCATTGGGTGGAAAGCCTCCTATGATGACCCATATTTTTGAAGACACTAAAGGCAAAAGAATTATAGCTGCCAAAGGCGCACCCGAAGCAATAATTGAAGTCAGTTCCTTATCGGATAATGAAAAAAGTCAGGTTTTAAAAGCTATGGAAACCATGACTAATGAAGGTTATCGCGTTTTAGGCGTGGGGGTAGCTGATTTTTCAGGAACAGAATTCCCTAAAACCCAACAAGAATTTAAGTTTAGTTTTAAAGGATTGATAGCCTTTTATGACCCACCCAAAAAGAATATCCAACAGGTATTTGAAACCTTCTATAATGCAGGAATACAGGTCAAAATAGTTACTGGAGATAATGCTGCTACGACTGCTACTATTGCGCGACAAATTGGTTTTAAAAATGCTGATAAAGTACTGAATGGAGATGAATTGATGGCAATGGATGAAACCACTTTAAAAGCAAAAGTTATGGAGACTACTATTTTTACTAGAATGTTTCCTGAGGCCAAACTTAAAATTATACAGGCTCTGAAAGAAAATAGTCAAATTGTAGCCATGACAGGAGATGGTGTAAATGATGGGCCCGCATTAAAATCAGCTCATATTGGCATAGCCATGGGAAAAAAAGGAACCGAAATAGCCAAACAAGCGGCTAATCTGATTTTAATTGACGATGATTTCAGCAAAATGATTGATGCTATTGCTATGGGAAGAAAGATATATATCAATCTAAAAAAAGCCATACAGTATATTATTTCTATACACATTCCAATTATACTGATTGTTTTCATCCCGTTGGCATTAGGGTGGATGTATCCGAATATTTTCACACCCGTTCATATCATCTTTTTGGAAATAATAATGGGACCAACCTGTTCCGTGATTTATGAAAATGAACCTATGGAACGCAATTTAATGTTACAAAAACCAAGACTATTGACAACTACTTTTTTCAATTTAAAAGAAATAACAATTAGTATTATTCAAGGACTCGTTATTACTTTAGGATTGCTTTTTGTATATCAATATTGTGTTAATGAAGGTTTTTCTGAAAAGTATACCAGAACTACCATTTTCCTAACACTAATTGCCTCTAACATTTTCTTGACATTGGAAAACCGTTCTTTTTATTATTCGATTTTCACTACCATTAGATATAAAAATAATTTGGTTTTGATGATTATCGGAACTACAATTGCCATCACATCGCTTATACTATTTGTTCCCGTTTTTTCAAAATTCTTCTTGTTTGAGAAAATAGATATAACACAAATTGGATTCAGTGTTTTGATAGGATTTATTTCGGTAATGTGGATTGAAATTTATAAGCTTTTTAAAAGAAAAAACATTAATGATAAGTCGTAAATAACTTTGTAGCTTCATTATAGGCGCTTTCAAAACTCATCGGGCGGGTGTTGGTAATTACATTTTGATGCGTGAAATAGGAGAGGAGCTTCTCTGTTGGCATATTACCAGTTAGATCATCTTTGGCCATCGGACAACCACCAAACCCTTGTATAGCGCCATCAAATCGTATACAACCAGCTTTGTATGCGGCATCTACTTTTTCGTGCCATTTATCTGGAGTGGTGTGAAGATGAGCTCCAAATTCGATATGAGGATATTTCGGAATTAAATTCGAAAACAAATACGTAATAACATCAGGAGTAGAACTGCCCACCGTATCAGAAAGCGATAATATTTTAACACCCATATTGGCTAGTCTTTCAGTCCATTCACCAACAATATCTACATTCCAAGGATCGCCATACGGATTACCAAAACCCATAGAAAGGTAAGCCACTACTTCTTTATTAGAAGATTCGGCAATATTTAAAATCTCTTGCAGTGTAATCAAGCTTTCTGCAATAGTTTTATGAGTGTTCCGCATTTGAAAGTTCTCCGAAATAGAAAAAGGGAAACCTAAATATTGTATCTCTTTGTGAACAGAAGCAATTTGAGCTCCCTGTGTATTAGCAATAATGGCCAATAATTTACTGTTGGTTTGTGATAAATCCAGTTGAGCCAATACCTCGGCGGTATCCTGCATTTGTGGAATTGCTTTGGGAGAAACAAAACTTCCAAAATCTATAGTATCAAAACCAACTCGTAACAACGCCTGAATATATTCCACTTTTGTTTCGGTAGGAATAAAGGCTTTAATGCCTTGCATGGCATCTCGTGGGCATTCTATGATTTTAACTTGTTGGCTCAAAGTTTTAATATTGCAAAGGGGCTAAGTTAGGAAGATTTTTTAAGAATGGCCGTATTGATTTCTTTTACCAATTTTGGGCCTTCATAGATAAATCCGGTGTACAATTGAACTAAGCTGGCACCAGCCTCTAGCTTTTCTAGAGCATCTTCTGCCGAATGGATTCCACCCACACCAATAATAGGGAAGGCTTTGTTACTCTTTTCAGCAAGAAAGCGAATCACTTCGGTAGATCGTTTGGTCAATGGTTTTCCAGATAAACCACCGGTTTCTATTTTGTTTTCAGATTGTAAACCTTCTCTGGAAATAGTGGTATTTGTAGCAATTACACCTGTAATTTTGGTATCGTTTACAATGGAGATAATATCTAATAATTGCTCGTCCGTTAAATCGGGAGCAATTTTAAGCAGTATTGGTTTCTGTTGGGGTTTTGCTAAATTTTTATCCTGAAGCGTTTGCAATAAAGCGGTTAATGGCTCTTTGTCTTGCAATGCTCTTAGATTCGGAGTATTGGGTGAACTTACATTCACTACAAAATAATCAACATAATCAAAAAGAGCTTCAAAACAAATCAAATAATCAGAAACAGCATTTTCATTTTCGGTGACTTTGTTTTTACCGATGTTACCACCAATTAAAACTCCATTGTTTTTCATTAATCGCAAAACAGCAGCATCTACACCGCCATTATTAAATCCCATTCGGTTGATAATGGCATTGTCTTCTTTTAATCGAAACAATCTTTTTTTAGGATTGCCTTCTTGAGGTTTTGGGGTTAATGTT
>CANJDA010000231.1 GCA_947472705.1 Flavobacteriaceae bacterium | reverse complement strand
TTCTATCTCATCCAAACGAATCATTTCGTTATTAACCAAAACACGAGCAAAACCTTGTTGTAAAAGGACTTTTAGTTTGTCTTCAAGTTTTCTTCCTTCTTCTAAATGGATAGGAGAAAGAAGTAACCATTTACTATCTACATCCAATGTTTTAACTAAAGTGATAACATCAGTTACAGTATCTTTCTTTACTTCATTTCCCGAAATTGGAGAATAAGTTTTACCAATTCGAGCAAACAGTAATTTTAAATAATCATAAATTTCAGTAGAAGTTCCAACGGTAGAACGAGCATTAGTGGTGTTTACTTTTTGTTCAATAGCAATGGCTGGCGCAATACCTTTAATATATTCTACTTTTGGTTTGTCTAATCTTCCTAAAAACTGACGTGCATAAGAAGATAAACTTTCTACATAACGGCGTTGCCCTTCAGCATAAAGGGTATCAAAGGCCAAACTTGACTTTCCAGAACCCGACAATCCAGTAATAACTACTAGTTCGTTTCGTGGAATTACCACATCTAAGTTCTTTAAATTGTGTATTTGAGCCCCTTTTATGAGGATGTTTTTTTTCGGTTCTAAGGTGGCGATTTCAGTACTTTTCATAGCAAAAAAAGGGAATGAGCACAAAGATAATCAATTAGTAATTGAGATTGAAAATATATCTTTAGCTGTATTTTTTTGTAATGAATCAATGCTAAAATTGAGTTTTTTTATTAATTTTTCAATATAAATTTGTTTATTTGATTAAAATTATGTTAAATTTGATTCCTAATTAATTCACAAACAAAAATTAGCCTATAGATAAAAATTACTTTTTAGATTAAAAATCTCTTTTTTAACCCTTACTAAAAGGTAATATTATGGCTAAATCACAACTTCCTGATGCTTCATTAGTTGATAAGTACATTGCTGGCGATGAAAACGCTTTGGCTATACTTGTTACTAGACATCAATCAAAAATTTATGGGTATATCTATTCGAAAGTTTCGGACAGAGATGTTACAGAAGATATTTTTCAGGAAACTTTTTTTAAAGTTATTCATACACTGAAAACTAAAAAATACTACAACGAGGAAGGTAAATTCTTGTCTTGGGTTTTGCGTATCGCCAGCAATCTGATTATTGATAAATTCAGAAGCGATAAAAAAATGCCGTTGAACAGAGATACCGATGACATGTCTGTTTTTTCGACCATTAGAGATAATGCAATGAATATTGAAAATCAGTTGATCAAAAGCCAAGTGGAAATCGACTTGAAAAACATAATTGAAGAGTTACCTCACGACCAAAAAGAAGTAGTGATGATGCGTTACTATTTGGATATGAGTTTCAAAGAAATCTCTGATTACACTGGTGTTAGTGTTAATACTACTTTAGGCAGAATGCGTTATGCCATGACTAATTTGAGAAAAGTAATTGAAAAAAATAAAATTTATTTGCCTTCTTAAATAATAAAAGGTACTTTTTTGCGTTATAGTATTGTAACTAATCAATATTATAGTTTATATGGCAAAACTTTACCCTAAACAAAAATTGGCAAAAAAAACAATGTTACCCAAAAAAGAAACAATTCGTTTAATACTTCAATATTCTTGTGCGTTGAGTGTTATAAAAATAGGTAGCATGAACTTCGAAACCATTGCTAATTAGTAAACAGCCCAATTTAAATATTGGGCTGTTTGTTTTTAAAATTTTTCAAAAACGCCTAAGCCAAAAAGAGCAAAGTCATATTTTACAGGGTCTGCTGGATCTAGTAATCTTAAATTGATGTCCAATTCAGCTAGTGCTTTAGCGTCATTTTGTTTCCGTGTTAATAAGCCCAATTTTCGAGCTACATTTCCAGAATGAACATCCAATGGGCAGGAGAGTTTCGACATTGGTATAGATTTCCAAATCCCAAAATCAACTCCTGCAGCATCTTTTCTACACATCCAACGCAAATACATGTTCAATCTTTTGGCTGCTGAACCTGAATTAGGGTCAGAAATATGTTTTGTGGTTCTGTGTTGGTGATTTATTTCAAAAAACACTTTCTTAAATGCCGAAATGCTTTCTTGCATGGAAAATTCTTCTTGGTATTTGGCAAAAACAGTTTCTAATCCACCATGATTTCTATATATATTTTGTAACCCTTTGATGAATGTGATGCAATCTTGGTTGTTAAAAGTGCGGTGAACAAAGTTCTCTAATTTTTCTAAATGATGCTCCTCATGATGCATTACAAAATCATAAGGAGAATTACCCATTAAATTAACTAGTTTCTGAGCATTATTGATAATCATTTTGCGATTTCCCCAGGCAATAGTAGCGGTTAAAAAGCCTGAAATCTCTATGTCTTCTTTCAATGAAAACTGATGTGGAATCTGAATGGGGTCGCTTTCTATGAATTTTGGATTATTATACAGCATAACCTTTTCATCCAAAAAATCTTTGAGATCAGGATTAATCATGACCTGTAATTTTTTGAGCATAAAATCCGTCCGCAACATTGTGACTGCGTTGTTGTGGCATATAATGAAAATTAGTCTCAAAATAAAGGAGTTGCTCCGAATTGACCGAGAGTAATTTACCATCACCACTTATCCAAAATAATGGTGGATTTATAGGGGTGTTAAATTTTAAATTGCCTCTGCTATCTCCTTTGTATTCTATACTATATTTAGAGTTGGGTTCTGGTTGAAGGATGTTTATTAGATGAAATCTACTGTTGTTTGCTAAAAGGCGGTTATTGGTTATTCTATTAAAAGAAACTGGAATAAATAGTAATATGGCAACTATCACTAAACTGATTGTCTGAACTATCACAATTTGTTTTACTTTCTTGAGCAATAATGGAAACAATAACAAACCAAAGAATAGCGTGTAATAAACATAAAAACGATATTGTGGTGAGCTATAGCAAAGCATGATAAGCAGCAAAATGAAACTTCCATAAATGGTCCATAATTGCTTTTTTGTTTCAAATTTTTTAAAAATAAAAGGGGTAACTAATACTGTTAAAAGGGTTATCAATCCTATGATTCCGTCTATTCCGTTATGAAGAAAATACTGTTTTATCATCATTATGATTGAAGCATCTGCATATGAATTATAAGGA
>CANJDA010000230.1 GCA_947472705.1 Flavobacteriaceae bacterium | reverse complement strand
ATTGCTTTGTATTCTACCTCATTTTTTGAAAGATTGGTCACAGTAACAACGATATTACAACTCGAAATTTTAAGCAGATTAAACTCTTCAATAGTGAAATTCTCTTTGATGTAGGTTTTCAATTTATGGCTTTCGCCAAAAGTGCGTTTACCTTTTATAAATTGTAACAATACATTAAAGTGATTGATTGAAACAACATCAATATTATCTTTCCGTTTTACAACAAACGGATTAATGTCGAAAATTTTGCTCATGTCCACACTAGTGTAGATTCCTTTAATTTTTTCAACTTTTCCCAAAGCCAAATGTGGAATCAATAAACTACCAGTTGAAGTTCCAATAAGCAAATCGTATTTATGCTTTTTTTCTTCTAATAAATACTGAGCAACTCCGCCTCCAAAGGCACCTTTGCTCCCACCTCCAGAAATTACTAAGGCTCTCATGATTTTTCATTTAAGAGTTTTTGCAATTGATTTTTTTCAGCTTCCGAAAGCATAAGAATCATCGATTCAAAAAGATTTCTGTACCCCTCTAATTGTAGTAATTCTCTAATTTTATCTCTACCAAATTTACTGAATTGCCATTTGTAATGTGTGGTGGCATTGACCAAATTTTTTAAAACAGTTGTATCTTTATCATTTATGGTTAACGCATTCATAATGGCATTTTGACGAAGTGAGCTTTCATATTTTGACGAAGTATATCCTACTAATTCATTATAATAATTAGTTTTTTCTAAACTCTCACCTTCTATAGAAAATACAGAAAACGTCAAAAATAAAATGCGTAAACTTTTATCATTACCCCCAATCCAATTTTTAGCTTTGTCTAAATAGTCTTTTCTACTATCAGGAAAATTTTTCCACAAATTCATAAAAGCTATTTCCTTAGTATCATAAGATTGATCCTCTAAAAGAGTTTCGTATTGTGCTTTAAAGACAATCGGAATTTCATCAGTAAATTCAGCAACAGATTGGCGAACTTTAATGTCGTTGGTTTGCATCGCTATAGTGAGTAACTCTTTTTTATCTTCAAACGGAATGTACTTTATCTGATATAAAATCTCTGTTTTAACAGGATAAAAAGCATCCGATTGTAAAAGTTTTTTATATTCATCCTTGTTCTCAGCAAATGTTTTTTTACGCAGTTGTTGTGTATCAAAAAGGGACTGAATAAAAGGATTTTTCTTTAACAAAGCATTAGCCTCTTCCATTGGAAAATGATAATCCTGTAACCATTTTTTCTTATAGGCATAAGTATCAAATGATGGTACCACTTTTTTAATTTCTGCCAAAAAATCATCAGTATCCACATTTTGATATTGGTATTTTTTTAGGTAATTTTTGACTGCTTTTTGAAAAGCTTTTTGTCCAATAGATTCTCTTATAGTGTGCAAAGCCCAAGCTCCTTTTTGGTAAAAAGATAACGAACTTGCTTTTTCATTCATAACTGGAATAGTGTCACTTTTGGCCGCATTTCGTAACTGCAATGATGAACGGTATAATTGATGGTAAAAATAATCATCGCCAAAAACTTGACGCTCCGCCAGCAAAGCATAATAAGTAGCAAAACCTTCCTGCAACCAGTGATGTTTACCCGATTTAGCTGTAACCAAATCACCAAACCATTGGTGTGCTAACTCGTGAGCATTTACGTTTACATAATTTCTATCATTAAAATCAACCGAATCAATAACATAGTCTTGTGCAAAAATGGTTGAAGATGTGTTTTCCATCCCTGCATAAAGAAAATCTTCTACTGGTATTTGCTTGTAGATTTTCCAAGGGTATTTTACTCCAATTTCATTTTCTAAATAATCAAATATTTGTTTTGAATACCGATAGGTAGCTTCAAACTTATTGGTGTCCTTTGGTTGGATAAATAGTTGCAAAGGAATCCCCGATTTTGAAGCAATTGCTTTATTGCTAAAATCACCAATAGCAAGTGCCAATAAGTAAGAGCTCATCGGTTTCAGCATTTCATACTTCCAAATTTTTTTATCTTTATCGGGAAGAACATCTTTCAAAACGCCATTAGCAATTACAATGTACTTTTTATCAAAAGAAATATTCATGTTAAAAATCACTTTCTCATTAACATCATCGAAACTCGGGAACCAATGACTGGTATATTTACCTTGTCCTTGTGTCCAAACTTGCTGATTTATAATCAATTCACTACTAAAATCACCATTAAAATATAGGGTTTGTTTGGGTTTGGTTTCATAAGTAAATGTGATACTATTTTTCCCTTTTCTAAACCCTTCAAATAAATTAAGAGTTTTCCCTGAAGTAACAAACTTGACTTCTTTATTGTTAATTTTTACATTGGTAAAAGTCATTTTTTGTGCATCAATTTTAATAGTATCTATGACTTCATTAACATCAAAAATATAACGAACTGTACCTGTAACTTTTTTTCCAATTGGGTCAATGGTAATGTTTCCAAAACCCGTTTTGAAATCAACTTTTGTGGTTTGTTGGGCAAATGCAAAAACGCTGAATAAAAGAAAAAAAAGGCTACGCATCTTCATAAATTATAGAATACGAATATAATGATTTTCGGTTTGGTGGCTTTTCAAATTTTCAAATTAAAAAACTATCTTCGCTTTTAATAAAAAGACAAGTGATGAAAGGCGAAGAGATGAAAGAAAGTCTAACATTTATTAGTCTATTATCTATTATCTTAAAAAATGTCTAACAATCTTCTTCAAACTCCTATAGAATACCTTAAAGGCGTTGGCCCTCAACGTGGTGAGTTGTTACGCAAAGAAGTAGGCATTCACAAGTATGAAGATTTACTCAATTTCTATCCAAATCGTTATATTGACAGGACAAGATATTATAAGATTAATGAGTTGAATAACAATCCTGCCGAAGTGCAAATCATTGGTAAAATCATTAATATTAAAACTGTCGAATTTGGCAAAGCCAAAAAAAGATTAGTGGCTAGTTTTATAGATGAAACTGGTCAAATGGAACTGAATTGGTTTCAAGGACAAAAATGGATTCGAGACACGTTGAAACTCAACACGCCTTATGTTATTTTTGGGAAAGTAACTATTTATAATGGGCAATACAACATGGCGCATCCTGAAATGGAATTGCAAAACGAACATGAGCAAAGTTT
>CANJDA010000229.1 GCA_947472705.1 Flavobacteriaceae bacterium | reverse complement strand
TTTTCAACTTCAGCAGCAATCTGAACTACCAACTCACGAGTTGGTACAATAATCATTACTCTTGGCGTATCGGTTGCTACAAACTTCCATTGTTTTAATATAGGAAGAAGGTAAGCAAAGGTTTTTCCAGTGCCCGTTTGGGCAATCCCCATCATATCGCGCCCCGACATAATTACCGAAAAAGATTTCTCTTGAATAGGAGTAGGCGAGGTCAGTCCCAGTTCTTCAACGGCTTTTTGTAAAGATTTTGGAAGATTGAATTGCTCGAAAGTGTTCATTAGAAGTTTAATTTGCCGCAAAGGTAAAGAATTTAAAAGTAATCACTTTTTAAAAACAAAAACGCCGAATATTCCTCGGCGTCTTTTTTATGTTCGTATAGTAGCTTTACTAAATTTATTCTTCCATGGTGTGATACACATTCATCACATCATCGTCTTCTTCTATTTTTTCAATCAGCTTTTCAACATCAGCCATTTCGGTTTCAGTTAATTTTTTAGTGATTTGTGGGATGCGCTCAAAACCAGAAGATAAGATTTCAATGCCGCGGCTTTCTAGTTCTTTCTGAATCGCACCAAAACTTCCAAAAGGAGCATAGATTAAAATTCCGTCTTCATCAGCAAAGATTTCTTCGGCACCAAAATCAATGAATTCCAATTCCAATTCTTCAATATCAATGTTGGCATTATGAATACGGAAATTACAAGTGTGGTCAAACATAAACTCAACCGAACCTTGAGTTCCCATGGTACCGTTACATTTATTGAAATAACTTCTGATATTGGCAACGGTTCTGTTATTGTTATCTGTTGCTGTTTCAATTAAAAGTGCAATTCCATGAGGAGCATAGCCTTCAAACAGTACTTCTTTATAGTTAGCAGTGTCTTTATCAGTTGCTTTTTTGATAGCGCGTTCCACGTTCTCTTTCGGCATATTTGCCGATTTTGCATTTTGCATAACAGCTCTTAAACGAGAGTTAGCTTCCGGATTCGGGCCGCCTTCTTTTACTGCCATTACTATATCTTTACCTATACGGGTAAAGGCTTTGGCCATCGCTGACCAACGCTTCATTTTTCTTCCTTTTCTAAATTCAAATGCTCTTCCCATTACTAAGAAATATTTTGTTTGGTATTAAATTGAGTGCAAAAATAAGGTAATATTCGATTAATGCAAATGCTGTGAAGTACAAATTAATTAGCAGGTACATGCGAAGAAATAAAATTTTCTCCAGTAACATTCCAATAATCTATTGCGCTGTTTTTTTCTTGTAGAAAACTATTGTTTAGTTTATTGTAATTATCAATTTCCTTATTAATTTGTTTCACCATAGCGTTGTAATTGTCAATTTCTTCCTTAGTTCTGTCGTTATCTGTTTTAGATTCCAATGATTTCTTTGCAGCATCAATTTTTTCATTAAACATAAGGAAATCCAATACTTTAGGAGCATATTGTTGTGTTTGTTTTTTATAATATTCTAACGCTTTTTTGGTAGCAATAACCATAGTGTTATCACCTTCAAAAGGTTTTATAGATTTTAATTTTTCCAAACCTTCATCGGCATATTGCGCTAAGGCATTATTGTTTTGTTGAATAGCACCAATGTCCTTTTTTTCTATGGACAATGATTGATTTAAGTCGGTAATATTTGCTTTAAAGAAGATTAAATATATTTGTGTGTGGTAATCAAAAACCTCATTAGAAATTTTCATTTTTTGCCCTATGTCACTTAAATCTTGGCTTAAAGTAATGTGGTATTTCAATGCAAATTCTTTTTGAGCTAAGTTTACTTTTTGAAATTCAGCATCAATCTTTTCATTTACTTTATCCCGGGTCATGATATAGGCTTCCATCAGGTCATAGGACTGTTCGGCTACTTCCTGCATATCAATAATTTTATCATATTCTTCATTGATGTTCTTTTCAGAAATGCTTAGAAAATCAATTACTTTATTTTGATATTCTACATCACCTTTGTAGCCTTCTTTTAAATCACTTATTTTTTTGCTGGCGGTTTGCATGCTTTTAATTAATTGCTTTCTGGTATTGTCAATACGTCTAGCATTTTTAGAATGCGCCACAGCCGAAGTGTATTTCCACATGCTTTTCGAAATGTTGTCTTGCTCTTTGCCTATGTATGATAAATAGTCAACTGGAGTTTTAAATTCTTGTGCAAATAAATGTGAACTTATTAAAAATATAATGAAGGTTAAATAGTTTAATTTCATAAGTTTAAGGTTTATAGTTTTTAATATCATTAAGTATGTTTGTAGCTTCTAAAATGTGATAATTCTGTTTTAGATCTTTTATTCGTTCTATAGTAAAGCTTTTTAAATAGTCATCAAATTTTTGAATTTCATCATCTGCAGAATTTTGTTCAACCGTTATTGGATACTCTTTTTCATTGGCTGATTTGATGGTTTTCCAAAGCATGTTAATTTTGGTGGCATCATTAAATACTTTATCAAATTGAAGCGTTATTGGTGGTAAATTATCATCATAAAAGGGAGCAATTTTAGAATTTAATGCAGTTATATTTTTGGCATCTTCACTAGCTTCAATTCTTTTTTTGCTTTGAGCAATGGCTTGTTCATAACCTTCATTGATTAACTTAGTGTATTTAACGGTCACATTTATCTCATCATTTTTTAAAGCTGTCTTCTGGCTGTCTTCACGTGGCATTTGCTTATCAAACAATTGTGGAATTTCAATATCAGGAGTAATGCCAATGTATTGGTTGCTTTTGCCCGTGATGCGGTAGAATTTTTCTAATGTTATTTTTAAAAACTCATCATTGGTCTCACTCACAGGAAAAACCCTTTGCATTGTGGCTTTTCCCAATGATTTATTTCCAATGATAATGGCGCGGTTATAATCTTGCATGGCATTGGTAAAAAATTCACTTGCAGATGCCGAAAAACCGTTTATCATAACTACCATTGGACCATTATAAATCGTACCCCGATTCATATCCTTAAGGGTTTCTTTTTTGCTTTTATTATTATTCATTACCGCTAGCGGTCCAACGTCAATAAATAAACCAGAAAGTTTGACGGCTTCTTCCATTGAACCTCCACCATTATTTTCTATGTCGATTATGATACCATCAACATGCTCATCTTGTAGTTTGTAGATTTCTTTT
>CANJDA010000228.1 GCA_947472705.1 Flavobacteriaceae bacterium | reverse complement strand
GAGGATTGGAGGCCGTTACGCTTTGTTTGCCGCCTAGTGCAGCAGAGAGTGTTGTTAAACGTAAAGACAATAAGAATAAATTCTCAACTGGAAGTATTTTT
This sequence comes from Flavobacteriaceae bacterium, assembly GCA_947472705.1. Lineage (GTDB taxonomy): Bacteria > Bacteroidota > Bacteroidia > Flavobacteriales > Flavobacteriaceae > Flavobacterium. The sequence goes on along the minus strand of CANJDA010000228.1, from coordinate 3,048 downwards.
AAGCAAAAAGGATACAGTGTTAAATATATGTATGGCGGTGATGCATTTTTTGATAATATGGGTGATTTCTTTGGTGGAAATGGATATGATATTGTTGACAAAAAAGCTTTTGCTCCTGAAGAAATTACGTTTTCTAACATTTGGGGGGTTTGTGATGAGGATATGTACAAGAAGGCCATTAAAGTAATGAATACAGAAGCTAAAGATGGTAATCCTTTCTTTAATCATATCATGACTGTAAGTAATCACAGGCCTTTCACTTATCCTGAAGGGAAAATTGATATCTCTGGCACTTCAAAGTCAAGAAAAGGTGGCGTTAAGTACACCGATTATGCTATGAAACAATTCTTTGCCATGGCTAAAAAACAACCTTGGTTTAAGAATACTGTATTTGTTATTTTGGCTGATCATTGTGCTTCAAGTTCTGGAAAAACCGAGTTGCCAATGGATAAATACCGAATCCCTGCTTTTATCTATGCCCCTGGCTTACTTCCTACCAAAGAAGTGAATACCTTAATGTCACAAATAGATGTGATGCCAACATTATTTGGGTTGTTGCATTTTAATTATGATAGTAAATTTTATGGACAAGATATTTTTCAAGCTGATTATAAACCCAGAGCATTTGTAGCAACTTATCAGGATTTAGGATTTATTAAAGACAATGTATTGACCATTATTTCGCCCGTGAAACAGGTTAAACAATTCCAATTGATTCCACAACCCAACCCAAAGTTGAGTCCTAATTTCCAATTGTTCTTTGACGAAAAGCCAATGACTACACTTAGAGAAGATTTGATTAACGAGACCATTTCAAATTACCAGACTTCGGCTTACCTATTGAAAAACAAAAAATACCAAAAACAATAAGTTGAAAAAGCTACCCGAACTAACTGCACTATATTGGTTGACGAAAATTGTTGCAACCACATTGGGAGAAACGGGAGCCGATTTATTATCAATGACATTTGACATAGGATATGCTGTTAGCTCAATGATTTTATTAGGTTTCTTTTTAGTTATGCTAAGTTTACAACTTTGGCGAACAAACTATTTACCATGGGTATATTGGTTTGTGATATTAGCTACTAGTACATTGGGGACTACAATGTCTGATTATATGGATAGAACTTTGGGTTTTGGCTATGCAAAAGGAAGCTTATTGCTAGCTATCATTTTATTAGTTGTACTGTCTTTGTGGAAAATTACCCGAAAATCATTATCGGTCACCAATATCCAGAGTCGACAATCAGAACTGTTTTATTGGGTTGCTATTTTAGTATCCAATACATTAGGCACTTCTTTAGGAGATTATCTAGCCGATGATTCAGGACTTGGTTTTGCTGGAGGAGCTATACTAATTGGAAGTGCCTTGTTGGTTTTAATTGTATTACATTATTATACTAAAATATCTTCAGTGCTTTTATTTTGGGTAGCTTTTGTATTAACAAGACCTTTCGGAGCAACATTTGGTGACTTACTAACAAAGACAACTGCAAATGGTGGATTGGACTTTGGCACAAAAGGAAGTTCATTGTTGCTTTTTGTCTTGCTTTTATCTTTAATAGTATTCGAAATCAAAAGAGCAAAAAAAGTTTGACTAATATTTAATCTTAAATATAGGGTGATTGCTTTTACGGATGTTATTCAATAAAATAGATCATATGATTATTTCAACGCCATTAATTAAAAAATATATTGTCTTAATAACCGGATTGCTCTTCATACAAAATCTAACTGCTCAAAAAAAAATTGTAAAAGACACTTTAAATCAATCCACTTCAAAAAACTTAAAGTTCAATTATAAACAAGTTGTAATTCCAACCCTATTAATTGGTTATGGTGTCATAGCATTGGATAGTGATTATTTAAAAGATTTAAATTTAAATATAAGGAACGAAGTAATAGAGGATATTGATAAAAAAGTAACTATAGATGATTTTTTGCAATATACTCCTGCCCTTTCTGTTTATGCATTGAATACTATAGGAATCAAAGGAAAAAACAATCTTAAAGATCGCTCTGTAATATTAGCTACCTCTTTACTGTTAGTTGCTACTTCTGTAACTGCCATAAAGAAATTAGCAAAAGAAGAACGACCTGATGGTTCAAATGCGGATTCTTTCCCATCGGGTCATACTGCTTTTGCTTTTGCTGGAGCAGAATTTTTATATCAGGAATACAAAGATGTTTCGATTTGGTATGGTGTTTCGGGTTATGTGGTAGCAACAGCTACTGGTGCTTTTCGAATTTACAATAATAAACATTGGTTAAGTGATGTCGTTGCAGGTGCTGGCTTTGGTATACTCAGTACTAAAGCTGCTTATTGGTTTTCACCCTATTTAAACAAACATATTTTTCCTTCTATGACAGGTAAAACTACTGCTATGTTTACGCCAACTTATGATGGTAAAAAAATGGGGGGTGCTTTTGTGCTGCAGTTTTAAAGCATAGTTTTGTATAATGCTATTTGAATTATCGTTTGATAAAGTATAACGATATCAATTAGAACTAGCCTTTTTTATTTACATTTGTCTCAAATACCACTTATGATGAGGCAAAGAAATATCATTGCTATAGCTTTAATAGCTATTAGTTTCTCGTTGACCTATGGCCAACAAACTGTTAAAGAAGATGATTATAATTTAGTTTATAATAAATCCAAAGTTTCATTACAATTTAATCAGCCAAATACTCAAATTACCAATGTAATAGATGTGAATTCTAAAGCTTCCATTGCTATTCACAAAGAAGGAAACCAATACATACTTGAGAATATTTTACCCGCAGAGATTATCAAAGTTGAGTATCAAATTCCTAATCAAAAAAATGGCACAATCAAATGTACTTATTTGGCAACACCATCATTATCTACAGGTACTATAAATGTTTATTTTAACCATCAAGTGGATACAAGTTACAGTCAAATTCAGAACGCTGTTAATTTAGCTGACACTTTAGACGATAAGTTAATTAAATATATCAATGCATGTCAAAGCACTTTAGATATTGCGATTTATAACTCTTCTTCTTTGGCTGCTGATTTAG
>CANJDA010000227.1 GCA_947472705.1 Flavobacteriaceae bacterium | reverse complement strand
GAAGTGTTGGTTGCTTGATTTAAATAAGTTGAATTGATAATTTGATTACCATTCCATTTACCATTATTTAAGGCCAATAATCCAAATCTTGCCATACTACGACTTGTACTGAAATAAATTTTCAGCCCCAAATTAGCACCGGTTCCAATATACCAAAAACCAGTAGTGCCCATTCCGATTTTATCTCTCAACTTGGTGTTAAAATAGCTGTTCCAAGTTTGCCCAGAAGCTTGCTCTACAACATCTTGCAATTTTACATACACATTATGATAAGCCCACCTTGTCCCAGCATCGGCAACATACTGAAGATTTGCAGGTGAAACATCATCTCCTAAGGTGTCATCTAATCCTGAGTTCATTGACAACAAGTTTTTACAAGTAATCAAATTTTCTTTTGCCAATGGAGCACTTGTCCATCCAATACCTATATAATCGGAAACTTTATTATTTATATTGATTAAACCCTCTTGTTCTGCAATACCTGTAACTGTTGAGGTTAATGTTTTTCCAGCACTATTCCATTTCCAAAGTGTAGTTGCAGTATGACCATTAAAATAATTTTCCAATACAATTCTACCATTTACCAAAATGATAAACGATTTTGAGTGTTTTAGTTCCAAATAATCTAATAGTGGTTGCACTTCACTTTGATTCCAACCTAAATCAGCTATGCTTTTGGTTTCCCAAGTTGAGCTACCGTCATTGGGAGGAAAGTACATTTGTTCAACATTTGTGTTAGATGATGATGAGTCAGAACTACAGCTTAGTAATGAAAGTAAAAGAAATGGAAGTAGGCAAATTGTTTTCATTTTTGGAAAGTTTCGTTTTGGACACTAAAGCTACAAAATAGTTTAATGTTCATAACAATAATTCCTATTTCCCATGACTTTGTAAACTTAAAAAATTAAATTTGTGTCATCTCAATAGTTAGAACCAAAAATGAAAAAATTAAGTTTATTACTTGTTGCCTTAGTATTACTCTCTTGCCATTCTAAAGTAAAAGAAGAAGATTTGACCAAACTTAATGGTTATTGGGAAATCAAGAAAGTAGATATGCCAAATGGCGAATCAAAAGACTACAAAATTAACGAAACAGTTGACTTTTTTGAGATGAAAAATAATATAGGCTTTCGCCAAAAGGTAATGCCTCAATTTGATGGTAAATTCAAAACTAACGATATTAAAGAAAATATCAAAATACTTGAAAAAGACAATCATTTCTTCATCGAATATAAAACCAAATTCGGAAAATGGCAGGAAGAAATTGTTACGATTCAAGATTCTGTTTTAATTTTAAAAAACAAGGATGAATTGGAATATGAATACAAACGTTTTACTCCTTTTTCTTTAAAGTAATGGCCAAAAGACTCAACAACGAAAGCCCTATTGGTGATGTGCTGAAAGCATTTATTGAAACCAATAAGCTTCAAGACGGAATGGATAAAATTGACGTTCAGGCAGCGTGGAAATCACTTATGGGAAATGGCGTTAACAGTTACACCAAAGAAGTAATGCTAAAAGGCTCTACTCTATATGTATCGCTGACTTCAGCTGTTTTGCGCGAAGAATTAAGTTATGGCAAAACCAAAATAATCTCCATGATTAACGATGAATTGCAAAAAGAAGTCGTAACTGATATTGTGTTACGCTAAGTATTAATTTCCAAATCTTTGATGTAATCTTCATGTTCAAAGAAAAAAACTTCAAATTGGGTCATAGTGTCACTAAAGAAATCAAATATTTCAGGCCAATAACTTTTGTTGTTTAGACTAACGCCTAGTTTTTCTACCCAAATTCTGCTAATAACCTTACCGGTTTCCAAATAAAAATTGCGCTCTAATACAGCTTCTGGTAAGTATTCTTCGTGTAAAATAGTTTTTAAAGATTCTATTTTTTCGTAATATATTTTCCTTTTTTCTTCGTCTTTGGGTTCAATATCCAAAAGCACTTGTGCCTTTTTATTATCTATATAGAACTTGAACGTAACATCCTTTATTTTTGTATCATACAACAGCCATTTACGAGGATAAGCTTCGGCAAAGGCGGTCCAAAATTCTTTTTTTATCAATAAGGCTTCTTCTTTACTATACATTTTAGTGCGCTAAAATTGGAGTGCATTAATTTTTGAGGTAACTTTATATTTCAAAACTACCCAATATGCACTTTGACGAGTTCTTAAAATATACGCCAAAAATACAAAATGTCGAGCTCCCGGCAACCAATGCCCATGCAAAAATGTCGCCTTCTAACCGTTTAGAGCTCCTGAAAAATATTGACTTCGAAAAAACAAAACCACGCAAAGCCGCTGTTATGATGTTGTTTTATCCGAAGCATTCCCAAACACATTTGGCACTTATTCTTCGCAATTCCTATAATGGAGTACATTCTTCTCAAATTGCCTTTCCTGGAGGAAAAGTTGAGGAAGATGATATTGACTTGAGTGACACTGCTCTTAGAGAGACCCACGAGGAAATAGGCATTCATCCAATGCACATTGAATTGGTGCGTTCGTTTACCGAAGTATATATACCGCCTAGTAATTTTATGGTCTATCCTTTTATGGGTTATAGTCTTTCAGAATTGAATTTTGTTTTGCAAAAAGAAGAAGTGGCTGGATTAGTCGAATTGCCAATGGTTGATTTTCTTGACGATAAAATTTTGGAAAATAAAATTTTGAAAACATCCTATGCAGAAGCCTTTGATGTGCCGGGATTTCAGGTAAACGAGCATTTTGTTTGGGGAGCTACAGCTATGATGCTTAGCGAATTGAAAGAAACTATTAAAATGGTGTTGTAAAGTTGAAGTTTTTGTAGATTTGCCTCCCGAAATATCGGGACTAATAAAAATTAAATATGGGGTTGTTTAAACGAAATCCTTTTGGACATATTCTCTTTATAAAAAAATGGTTAATCCGAATCTTTGGAACCATTACACACCGTCGTTATCGTGGGTTTAACGAATTGCAAATTGACGGCTCTGAAATCATCAAAAACCTTCCTGATAAAAATGTACTTTTTATCTCAAATCATCAAACTTATTTTGCCGATGTAGTGGCCATGTTTCATGTATTCAATGCTAGTCTTTCGGGGCGTGTAGATACTATTAAAAATGTGGGTTACTTATGGCAACCTAAATTGAATATCTACTATGTAGCTGCAAGTGAAACTATGAAGTCGGGATTATTGCCAAGAATTTTAGCCTATGTGGGAGCCATTAGTGT
>CANJDA010000226.1 GCA_947472705.1 Flavobacteriaceae bacterium | reverse complement strand
TATAAGCTTTACCGCCATCTCTTAATTCCACTGCTTCGTGTTCACCGGTAGATGCACCACTAGGTACAGCAGCACGACCTAAAACACCGTTTTCGGTTACTACATCAACTTCTATGGTTGGGTTTCCTCTTGAGTCAAGGATTTGTCTGGCATGGACTTTAATAATTATACTCATGTTATTTTTGATATTAGTTTTATGATTTTAAATTTAGCCCTTCGACTGCGCTCAGGGTGACACAAATATATTTTATCTTTTTTTATCAATATGATAATTCCGTTTAATGTTATTAACGCAAACGTTTTAGTGCTTAAACGGTTTGTAAGCTTTTAGCATTTTTAATATGGGATACAAACTCATCAAACAAATACTCTGAATCGTGTGGTCCTGGGCTGGCTTCTGGATGGTATTGTACCGAGAAGCATGATTTTGATTTCATACGCATTCCGGCTACGGTATTATCGTTGATATGGTAATGAGTGATTTCTAAATCGGGGTGTTTTTCTAGTTCTTCTCTATTAACGGCAAATCCGTGGTTTTGCGAGGTGATTTCCCCTTTACCCGACAAGATGTTCATCACGGGATGGTTTATTCCTCTGTGGCCGTTAAACATCTTATAAGTGGATACTCCGTTTGCCAAACCAATTATCTGATGCCCCAAACAAATTCCGAATACGGGTTTATCAGAAGCAATCATTTGTTTAGCGACTTGTTGTACTCCTGTTAAAGGTTCTGGATCTCCAGGGCCATTAGAAAGAAAATAGCCATCGGGAAGGAATGTTTTTAATTCTTCAAAGCTAGTGTTGTATGGGAATACTTTGATGTAGCAATCGCGTTTGGCTAAGTTTCTCAAGATATTTCTTTTGATGCCTAAGTCGAGTGCTGCGATTTTATAAGTAGCGTTTTCTTCTCCGAAGTAATAGGGCTCTGTAACCGAAACCGTTGAAGCCAACTCCAATCCTTTCATATCGGGTACGTTGGCTAGTTGTATTTTTAATTCTTCTATAGCAGTTCCGTCTGTACAGATTACGGCGTTTTGAGCTCCGTTGTCACGGATGTAACTCACCAAAGCTCTCGTATCCACATCGGAAATGCAGATTAGGTTTTGCTTTTCGAAATAGTCATAGAGATTACTTTCTGAATCGGGGCGTGAATGGTTGAAGCTGAAGTTTTTGCAAACTAGGCCCGATATCATTATTTTTTCTGATTCGACTTCGTTGGCATTGACTCCGTAGTTTCCAATGTGTGGATTGGTGGCTACCATGATTTGCCCAAAGTAAGACGGATCGGTAAAGATTTCTTGGTAACCCGTCATTCCGGTGTTGAAACAAACTTCGCCAAAGGTTTTACCAGAAATGCCTATAGATTTTCCGTAGAAGATGGTACCGTCTGCCAGTAGTAATAAGGCTTGTGGTCGTGTTTTGTATTGCATGTTGTAAGTTGTGTGTTGTTGTTTGTTTTGTTAGACAAAAATAATTTATTGTATTGTGATAATAAAATTGATTTATTAAAGTTTATAAACATTCCTTTTGATTCCAATATAGCCCCGATGGGAGAAGTTACCGTGTAACTCTTACAGCGGGGAAAATGCTCCGAAGTTTCGGGGTGATAAACCCGAGCCCTTCGCTGCTGAAACTCCAAAAAAAAAGGATAAACAAAAATGTTTATCCTTTATATTTATGAAGCGTTAATCATTATGCTTCGCCTTCTTTTGATTCTTCATCAGTAGCTGGCGCTTCGTCAGCAGGTGCTTCTGGAGTTTCGTCAGCTGGAGTTTCTTCAACTTCAGCAACTGGAGTTTCCTCAAATACTTCTGGAGTTTCGATAACTTCCTCAGCAGCTGGAGTCTCAATAACTTCTTCTACTGTTGGAGTTTCTACAACCTCTGCAGCAGGAGTTTCTACAACTTCTTCTACGATTGGTGCAGCTTCTTCTACGATTGGAGCAACTTCTTCAACAACTGGAGCTGGAGCAGCAGGAGCGGCAACTGGTGCAGAAGTTTTCTTAGCACGACGAGTTCTTCCTTTTTTCTCTTCTTTTTTACCTCCGTTGTATAGTTCGTTGAAATCTACCAATTCGATCATGGCCATATCAGCGTTATCTCCTAAACGGTTACCCATTTTGATGATACGAGTATATCCACCTGGACGATCCCCTACTTTAGCGGCTACTTCTCTAAAAAGTTCAGTAACACCGTATTTGTTACGTAAGTAAGCGAACACCACACGACGATTGTGCGTAGTATCTTCTTTTGATTTTGTTATAAGTGGCTCAACGAATTGTTGAAGCGCTTTAGCTTTAGCAACTGTAGTGTTAATACGTTTGTGCTCTATAAGAGAACAAGCCATATTAGCCAACATAGATTTTCTATGTCCTGTCTGTCTGCTTAAGTGATTGAATTTTTTTCCGTGTCTCATGACGTTTTTTTTAAAACTTCATCTTGCTACAATCCTCTTTGGAGAGCAAAATATGAAGTCATTTATTCTTTATCTAATTTGTATTTCCCTAAATCCATTCCGAAGGTTAAATTCTTGTTGGCAACCAATTCGTCTAACTCAGTTAGCGATTTTTTACCGAAGTTACGGAACTTCATTAAGTCGTTTTTATTGAAAGATACTAAATCTCCAAGGGTATCAACTTCTGCTGCTTTTAAGCAATTCAAAGCTCTTACTGATAAATCCATGTCCACTAATTTAGTTTTTAACAACTGTCTCATGTGTAATGATTCTTCGTCATACGACTCAGTTTGAGCAATTTCATCAGCTTCCAAAGTAATTCTCTCATCAGAGAACAACATAAAGTGGTGAATTAAAACTTTGGCAGCTTCAGTTAAAGCATCTTTTGGATTGATTGAACCATCAGTTTTGATTTCAAAAACTAATTTTTCATAATCTGTTTTTTGCTCCACACGGAAGTTTTCAATGGCGTATTTTACATTTTTTACCGGAGTAAAAATTGAGTCTGTAAAAATAGTACCGATGGCTGCGTTTTGTTTTTTGTTTTCCTCAGCAGGAACATAACCACGACCTTTTTCGATCGTTAATTCCATGTTTAAGTTCACTTTACTATCAAGGTTACAAATAACCAACTCAGGGTTTAATACTTGAAAACCAGAGATGAATTTTTGAAAATCACCTGCAGTAATTTGGTCTTTTCCTGAGATAGAGATTGAGATGGTTTCATTATCTACATCTTCAATTTGACGTTTGAAACGTACTTGTTTT
>CANJDA010000225.1 GCA_947472705.1 Flavobacteriaceae bacterium | reverse complement strand
ATTGTAGAAGCGGGTCAATTTAAAGTTTGGGGATTATCCTATGCCATGATCTATGATCCAGCAGATTGGGCAGCACAAAAAAAACAATGGGGCAAAGTTGTAAAACCCTTTAAGATGATGTCTTCGGGACAAATATTTAATTTAGCTACGAGAAAAATAGAACCTTAAGCTTTTCTTTAAGCTTATTAAGGCCATTCATTTCTACATGCCTCCTATAGCAACTTAAGGTATTCCTACTTTTATTAAATTCAATTTGTTTAATGATTTAAATATTTATAAATAATATTATTAAACACTTCAAAAAATAAATAAAATCTAAGTGAATTAATTAATTAAATGTTTTATTGATTTTCAATGTTTTATGATAAAATTTAATTTTTATTTTATAAAAGTAGAATCAATCCTATAATAAATTAAACATTTTTATTAATTTTGTAGAGTATTATGCAAATATTTATAGTAAATATCACCCCCGATATAACTTAAATAAGATTACCCCCCCCCTCTAGTCGAAATAGTACCATTCCAACTAAGAATTTTAAATTGGTTACCCCCGTAACAATTTAAATACAATTAAATAAAATTAATACATGAGAATATTTAAAATCCTGATGTTAACTGTCATAGTTATGACTTTTACATCAATCTATAATGAGGTTAATGCACAAAATACAACAGCAAGTAAATATGGTTGGGGTTTAACCAATGGTATTTCAGTTAACAATTTTACTTACGATCAACCACATACTGGTATTAATTTAGGTTATACTGGTGGTGGATTTATTGATCGAACAATAGGTAATGAAAATAAATTTAGACTAAGATTAAATCTTGGCTATACTGGTGCTGGTGGTCAATTAAATACTTTTAAAGATGATACTAGATATGGATTTGACAACATGTTTACCTTTAAAAATACTAAACAAAGTAATTATTTACTGCATTCTGTAGATACCTGGTTGTCTTTGTTTTATCAAAAAGAAACCAAAAACAATTGGAAATATTATGTCGGTGTTGGTGCCGGTATGGAAAATAAATTTTTTGAATCAGAGCGATATGAAAAAACGGGAGAATTCGTATCTGGCATATACGGAACTGTTCAAAATCAACAATTCACCAATCGTTTTGAAAATTATTGGTTTAATGGGAACCTAACTGCTGGTATTGAATTACCTACTAGTAAAAAAGTAAATTTCATCATTGAGGCAAGATATCTATACGGTTTAACTGCAGCTAGAAAAAATTATTCTTACATCGAATATGAAGGTGTTATGGGGGAGATTCGTACCAATGCATTCCAATTAACTCTAGGGGTAAGAAATATGTTCAAGCCAGGAAAAGCTAAAAAATAAATTCAAAATAAAATAAACAATCATTCAATCAAAAAAACAAAAAAGTAATATTATGAAACAATTTAGATTCATACTTCTTTGTGCAACAATCGCAGTAATGGCCGCTGGAATTACTGGTTGTAAAAAGGGAGTATATGACGAACAAGCAGCATTGACTGCACAAAAAGATCTACTTCAGTTTAAGTATGATCAAGAAATTAAATTAGAGATGTTAAGACAGTCTGGTCAAACAGCTTCTACCACTTTACAGTATAATTTTAGTATTAAAACTACTCTGTTTAATGATAGTTTGTCAAAAGCAAATGCAACAATTGCTCAAGATGCATCTTTAAGAAAAAGACCAATATCAATCAAAGTAACCGACTATATTACTTCTGCCCCTGTAATTGGTGCCGAAGTAACTATACCTACGATTGTAGGAACTGTAATAAAAGCTACAACAGATTCAACAGGTTATGCAAATTTTTCTCCCAACATAAATATCCCTTATCCAGCTTCTGCAATAGCTACCAAAGACGGCTATGCTTCTGGTTCAGTTTTGGGAACGATAAATGGCGGTAGTTCAGCAAGCGGAACTGGTACTATTAATATTTGGAACACGAAAAATGCAAACAATACAGTAAATGGTAAAGTTTATATTGAGAATGACTTAACAAATGATGTAGCAGAAGTTGCAAAAAAAGCATTTATTAATGCGTTTACTACTGTTAACCTTAATGGCTACACTCAAAGATTTGATTTTACGGCAACCACTGATGACAATGGAAATTATTCAATGAAAGTTCCAGATCTATCTGGTTCTCTATATTTTGCCCACAGTGCTATAGAGGGCACATCAAAAATGTATGTCCAAGGTTTAGTACCTGGTGAGGATTCCATTCCAAGCCTACAATCTATACCTGCAACCTATTACTTAGGTGATGGTAGTAGTTCTTATGTAAATAGAACAAAGGGAAGTGGGTTCAATCTTAATCCTTATTCTTCTTATATTGAATTCCCTTCTAATTCTTTAATTAATAACGTGGGTACTGGCTATACTATACCTTATAGTATTCAAAGATATCATGTTTCAGCGCCTGCGGATAGCAACAAAAGAGCACATTATATTAAGAACTTATCATTCACAAGAAGCGTTTTAGCAACTTCTCAGACAGTAGATAGTGCCTATTTAGCTTCACCTGGCTCTTATACTTCATACACAGCTTCTACTGTCTTATCAGCAGTAAAATATAGTTCTAATATCAATAGTTCAAGTGCTGGATATCCTAGTAGATATGTAGCTGGAACAAAAGTTAAAGATACCGTAAATGCAACCCTTTATGATGTATTAGCTAATGCCGATGGATATTGGATTACAGCGCCAACTTTAAAATTTGAATTAACAACAGATTCAACCACCACACCAGGAAATAAATTTAAATATATTTCTAAGTTAATTCAAACAACAGGTGGTAAAATTACTAAGGATGATGTTAATTCTACTTATGATATAACTTTGTATAATAAAATTAAAACATATAGTCCTATTTCTTCTTCTGGTTATGATGGCAGAACCATCAACAGCGCTATTGTTACTATATCAAATATTAAAAGTGGTAAAACATATAATTATGATTTAACTTTTGGTGCTGGAAAATTGAACAGTGTAGTGAGATAATATTAACTTCTCCCAATAGATTAAAAGGTCTCCTGATTACAGGAGACCTTTTTTAATTTTGTACTAAAAATTTTTCTCTAATAATGGTTTGTACTTCTTTACCCTGAATTTTACTTTCCAGCCAAGAAATAATATCTAGGTACATAAAGGCCCTGCTTTCTAATTTATTAGCAGCAAGGGGCTGGAGGGTGGCTAATAAATTAGCAAATGATTTT
>CANJDA010000224.1 GCA_947472705.1 Flavobacteriaceae bacterium | reverse complement strand
CATTGGCTCTGGCAATACGCTTGTCAGCAATGATTTCCTGCTCATCTTTTATTCTGCCAATGTCTGATGGGAAGTATTCCTTAAGCATCATTTCATAAGCAGCATGACCTGCAGTACTATCAAGTGAACCATAAGCTTCAGGAAGTACATCTAGGATAAATGCTCTAGTAATTTGATTCTGTATAGCAACTGTGAAAAATTTATTCTTCGCAAAGTCCACATCGAATTCGGTGTCTAAAATTTTCATAAGCTCTCTTTGAGCATGGAATCCTAATTTTTTCAACATCGCAAAACAAAGAGCATTGTTTTCTGTTTGGAATAGAGCATCTGGGTGTTGTTTGATTTTCTCTGTATTAATCTCTCTGATGCTAGACCATATCTTTTCAGCATCCAGTTCTAAGGCTCTAGCTTGTCTAACCTTTATCTTTTGTATTTCTTCTTTGAATTCGATTGCTTCATCTGATAGCTTTTCTTTTGGCCCGGAGTTTACTGTTCCTTCAGATGGTTGTGAAGATTCCACACTCTTTTTTAAATGAACCTTTCCATATTTTCCTTTTAATTCTCCATTTGGACAAAAAGCATTTACTTCAGCTTTATCCCATATATCATTCAATTCTTTGCCATCGGCCAATGTCCATTCATTACGTTCATAGATTTTCACATCAAACTGCTTACACATTTCAATTACCATATCATCTGGTTTACCCCATCCATTTATAATAACTGTTCCTTTACCGTTATGAATGATGTTACTGACTTCTCTGATAATGTGGTTGCTTTCTTTTTTATCGAAACAAGCCTCATCAAAGCATCGGTCATCATCTTGCATATCAGAGAAGAGTACTGGGTTACATCCTGAACGCTTTGGACAGTTAGAACATGCTCCAGCTTCAGGAAGAAGCGTTTCATCTTCGAGCGAAAAAACAACCTTCTGGTCTAGGATATAACTATTTCTCTCAATTACTTCTTTTAAAGAATAGATAGTTCCATAATCGGGTAATCCTCCTGCTCCGTATGGTTGCGCTTCATCATAAATATCCTTTTGTTGTAAAGGATTACATCTAGCGATAAGAATAGCGTGGCCAATTCCTAAGTGTCCAGCTAAGAAGTCAGTTCTAACTTCATCGATGAGGTCAACTAGTTTCAATCGCTGAGTGATGAAGCTTTCAGATTTAGCCATTTTAGCAGCGATATCTAACAAAGAGTACTTTCCGCTGTCAAGCATACTTTTGAATGCGTCAGCCTCATCTAATGGATGTACATCCTTACGCTCTAGGTTCTCGATGATTTGTAACTCGAAAGCTTCTTCATCGGTTAGAACTCGAATGTTTGCAGGAATGGTTTCAAAGCCAGCCATGATAGCAGCTCTATACCTACGCTCCCCACAAACAAGCTGATAGTCTTGCCAAGTGCTTTTCTCATCAACATAAGGCCGTACAAGGATAGGGGATAGAACTCCATGCTCTTTGATACTTTCTGCTAATTCACTTAGTGATTTGGCGTCAATGTGCTTTCTCGGGTTGGTAACTGAAAGCTCAATTTGGTCGATTAAGATTACTTCTAATTTTTCTTTTTGTGTGCTCATTGTTTTAAAATTTGATTATGGTTTTAATTCTTCTATTGTTACTCTTCCCGCTTTATGTAATCGGGCTATTTTTGCTTCAACAACATCACGCATCTTTCTGCTGAGGTTGCTTTCTTTTTTGCAGATGAGCTTGTACTCATTGATAAGCTCCTTCTTAGTCATTTCATTTGGTTTTTTCATATATCGGTAATTATTATCATTACAATTTACTTAAAAAAAGCTCGATGTCTTGAGCCAAATCAGCATAATTCAAGGCCGTGTATCTTAATATCTTCCATCCCTGAAGAGTGGCCAAATTATACTTCTTGATGTCTTTTGAGTAGCCTTTGATGGTTGTGTGTCCTGACTTATCAGAGAATAAACCCTCATACTCAATTGCCAACATCAAAGAAGGGATAGCCCAATCGAATCTATATCTTCGCTCCTGGTCAAATCGATGCTCTGCTACATACTCAGGTATAATATTTTGCTGAAGAAAGGATTTGAGTATAAACTCGATTGCTGTTTTCTCAACTGATATCTTAGTCGGTACCTTAATCGCCACCTTGGTCGGTGATGGGGGAGGCAAAGTCTCTGTTTTATCAAATCTAGGTTTAGGCTTTGAGTTCATTCCTAGATTTATCTGTTCCACCACAACCATTCCCTTCTTCTTTAAAGCTTGCAGGTCACTATCATTCCATCTACTTCCCATCCTTCAATTGTATAAAGTTGTACCAATCACGCTCTGTCCAGTTCTGAATACTCAACCCCCATAAATAATGGCGATTGTCTTTTCTTAATATATCCAATATTTGAAAAAAGTTTAAATCTGTAGGAGTTTTGAAACTTTTTAATTTTTCATTTGATTCCTCAATTTCCTTTTGCTCCTTTTGTTTGTCACGCCATTCTTTGTTTTTGGCAAGAGCTCTTTCTCTGTTTTTTTCGTACCATGACTGTTTCATAATTTTCACTTTGTCTTTGTTTTTATGATACCAATCACGCTGTTGTTGCCTTTGAATTTCCTTTCTGCTCGATTGAAGTTCCATTGATTGCATTTTTAAATTGTTGATAATCATTTTTGAATTGCTTTAGATAGCTACAAACCATTATTGCTCGACAACGGTTCTGAACAACTGCAAATAATTTACCTTCTTTACTCTTGTTCTGAGCATTCTCATATACCTCGAGATATTTTTTTCTTCCAATATTTTTAGCAGCATCATATTTAAGTTCTTGCAGATAAATAAATTCCTGTTGCTTGTAAAGGTTTTTCTTTTGCTCAATGGTCTGAGGTATCATTTCCTGTATTTCATCGTATAGAAGCCAAGCATCTGCGCAATGGCCATGCTCTGTAATATCTTTGAAAGTAGATAAAAGGAATTCCTCTCTAATCTTTAATAATTCCTCATCACTTGGTCCAGTTGGTTGGTTGAGTTTTAACAGATGCTCTTTAGCAGTTTGATACTCAGGATTTGTTTTCTTCCATTCAAAATAAGAGATCAGTATTTTACTTGTCGTGTTTATACTTAGCTCTGGAAGTAGATTGATTTCTTTTCCATCGGCATCAAGAAGCTCTCTTGACATTGCCATCTTGAAAGCTTGGTATACTTCCCCAGGGCGTAAGCTTGAAAACTTTGGCGTGGTGGCCATAAATAAAATCCAATCCT
>CANJDA010000223.1 GCA_947472705.1 Flavobacteriaceae bacterium | reverse complement strand
ATTTCTGGCAGCAGAGACGCCCAGACCCAAACAGATTTTCGAATGAGGACGAAATGATGAAGGTTATGGTAGATAGATTGTCAGAAGAAATAAGTCAGGATGTAATAAAAAACTTGTTGTCCGAAAATCCAGAATTCGGTAAGTTTGTGGAGGCTTATAACAAAATAATGCCATCTGTGTATCTCATAGATAAATTAAAAAATAAAAGTTAATAACTTTTTTTTTATTTTCAGAATTTAATTCTTACTTTCGTGTTATTAATTTAAAAAATTTATAACATGGACATCCAAAACGAACAAGAAAATCAAGAAGACGCTAACTTGACCAAGAGTGAGCAAGTGGAAAAGGAAGAACTTACTAAGAAGTATTATTCCAAAAAGAAAGAAATAAAAGAGAAGCTTTTCTCTGCTAATAAGGCTCTTGAGGTTTCTGCAAAAGAAGCTGAAGAAGACCTTGAAAAAATTCTATCAGAAGAGCCTGATTCTATTACTGCGAAAGAAGCAAGAGAATACATGCAATATGTAGAGAAGAAAAAGGCTGGAATTAAAATTGAAATAGAAAAACTTCAGGCGCATGAAAATGAGTTGGAGTTAAACTATGAAGATTTGAAGACCGAACCGAAAGTTGATATGCTTATTGATTATGAAAAAACAGTCAATCACGGAATTTCAATAAATGGGCCTCTTATGAAAATGGTGTTCGATTATTTTAACTTTTTGAATGATAAAAAAGAAAATCAAGAAAAATCTAAGATTTGGATTGATTGTTTTCTTGACCAGGAGGGATATTTTATTGAGAATTTTCCTCATAACACAAATTTTGATAATTTTACATCCAGCGTGATGATTAATTTTAAGAATGTGGTGAGAGTAACTATAACTCTTAAAAAATATTATGACCAAAGTCAAGGGTTTATCCATAAAATGGGATTTATTTCTGAAGGGAAAACAAATTTAAACCCAGAGTATGTTAGTAAAAAAATTCTATTCAATGCTATCGCTCACAGTAGAATTAAAGGTAGCTATATTACAATGGAGGCTCACTCTATTACTTGGAAACAAGAGAAACTTGAAAAAAGAGGCTTCAATGATATATTCCTTCCAAAAAGTATTATGGAGGATTTAAGATTATATACTACGTTGTTTGAAAAAACAGGAAAGATATTGAGGTATTTGATGATTGGAAATCCAGGAACTGGAAAAACAGAATCAACAATTGCCATTGCGAATGTATTAAACAACAGGCATGTGACTGTAATAAAAACAATGGTCTGTGACGCTTTGAAAGAAAAGATAGAACTTGCGGAATTGTTGGCGCCATCACTTATCATATTTGATGATATTGACTTATCACTCGGTTCAAGAAAAAAAGGTCAGTTTTCAAGTGGTCTTGCACAGTTTCTTGATGTACTTGATGGAACTCAAAAAATAAGAAAAGATGTTGGTATTATAGCAACAACAAACTCTCTTGAACTTCTTGATATGGCAGCTCAAAGACCAGGTAGGTTTGATAAGTTGCTTGCTTTTGATAGCCTTACAAAAGGCAATATTAGAAGCATCATACTAAAATCTCTTGAGAGAAACTTTGATATCCAATCCACAAGTCCAGAGGTTGAAATGTTTATACATCCTGAGGTTGTTGAAAAATTTCACTCTGCAAAAGTAACTGGTGCGCATATTTACAATACGATAAATATGTTGAAACTCAGAATGCAAACTTTGGAATTGGAAGATAAAACTCACGAGTGGGTATTGGAAGAAATAAAAAATGAGCTTGATACAATCAGTAGAATCAGAAGAACAGATTATCTTCAAGATAAAATGAACGGAAACACAAGTAGTGGTACTGTTGGTTTTGAGACTATGGCAAACAATGTTGAAGAAGAAGAATATGAAGAAGAATCACCAAAGTTAGAAGCAAAAGGCGATGGTTCTTTTAGAAAACCAAAAGAAGGTGGTTCTTTAAACTTTCAGATTGAAGAAAATGTTACAGAAAGAGTTGAAAGTGAAGGTGAAAGCTATGGAAACAAAGCTCAAGACTCAGGCGAAGAAAGTAGTTCATAAGAGGGTTTAAGAAAAGTATAAAAACAAAAAAATGGCAAAAAAAGTAATATCATTTGATGAGTTGATAAGTTCATTGCGAACAAAGATAAAAGAGAGCGCATTGGAAAATAAACCATCTGGAGAAAAAAAGAACAAATTCAAAGCAAGGTTTGCCTTTGACCTATTACTTAACAGGCCAATTTTCAAGATATTTTCAGATTATTTTAATATTCTGAAAGATAACAAGGAGTTACAGGCTGCACACGAACTTAAAGTGGTGGGTATGGTCAGGGACAATGAGTTTCGTGATAATATAAATTTGTATGATAATTTTGGTGAGAAGCATATTTTTCTTGACTATAATGGTCTTATTGTGAAATGTACATTTGATTATTATAAGCAAAATAATGAGGTGCAGTTTTTCTTTTCGATGTCATCCAATGAAAAGACTTTTATTGATTCAGAGTTTTTTTATGAGAAAATTTGGTCTCATGCTGTTGATATAAGTGACTTGAAAGGAAGTTATTTTGTCATGGAAAGAGATGAGATTCTTTGGACAACTAAAAAGTTGGAAAAAAGAGCTTTCTCTGACATATATCTTCCTCAGTCAACTGTTGATGACTTAAAATTATATGTCGCAACCAGCAGTCAAATCGGAAGGTTGATGAGATATCTAATGGTTGGAAATCCAGGAACTGGAAAGACAGAATCAACACTTGTGCTTGCAAATGAACTGAATAGACTCGGTGTAACAATAATAAAAACGCCAGTATGCAGCATGATAAAGGAAAAGGTTCAATTGGCATCTCTATTAGCTCCATCGCTAATTATATTTGACGATATTGACCTGTCACTTGGTTCAAGAAAGCATGGTGTTCACTCTGAAAGGTTGCAGGACTTCCTTGATGTGCTTGATGGAACAGATAAAGTGAGAAAGGATGTGGGAATGGTTGCAACTACAAATTCTGTAGCATTGCTTGATTTGGCAGCCCAGAGGCCAGGTAGGTTTGATAAGGTTCTTTCGTTTGACGAATTGACACATGAAAATGTGAAGAATATCATTTTGAAATCACTTAGATTTAATTTTAAAGTGAAGCCCAATTCTGAAGTTGCGAAGATATTTTCAGACCCAAAAATAGTGAAATTGTTTCATGAAAATAGGGTAACTGGTGCGCATATTTACAATAGTGTTTATATGTTGAAGCTGAGAAATGATTTGCTGCAAAAAGAAGT
>CANJDA010000222.1 GCA_947472705.1 Flavobacteriaceae bacterium | reverse complement strand
CTTAGAAATGGCATCGGACAAATGTAAAAGCGTTTCTAATGTAATGGAACAAATTTCGGTTAAACACTCATAATTCACCAATTAGGAAACTATGACTTTACTAATTGTAATTATTGTACTCGCACTGGTATTTGATTATATCAATGGGTTTCACGATGCAGCCAATGCTATTGCAACTATTGTTGCTACCAAAGGGTTAACACCTTTTCAGGCGGTGCTTTGGGCAGCCTTTTTTAATTTCTTAGCCTTTTGGGTTTTTGGATTTGGAGTAGCTGATACCGTAGCTAAAACAGCTAATACCATGCAGATTGATTTGGTTGTTATATTAGCAGGAGTAGTGGCCGCTATTATATGGAATTTATTTACTTGGGCTTTAGGAATTCCATCTTCCTCTTCTCATACTTTGATTGGCGGTTTTGCCGGTGCAGCCATTGCACATGCTATAGCTACTCATGGGTTCTCAGATTATACAATCATAGACGAATCGGGAAAACAAATCACAAATCACTGGTACAATATCGTAAATTGGTACTCGCCTAGTAAGGATGGCGGATTACCCTCGGGTGTCTTAGTAATCATTTGCTTTATTGCTTTAGCGCCAATTATTGGATTGTTATTATCTTATTTTATTTCGCTTTGGTTGATGTATTCTTCAAAGAAAAGTATCTATCCAAAAATGTTTACCGTTGGGTTGATGCTATTAACATATTGGTTTATTTCTTTAGAATTCAAACTTGATATAGAAAAGCCTCGATTTGAATCCCATTTCTTAAGTGTTTTAGCTGAGCCTTCAAATATCAAATGGTTGATAGTTGGTGTCATCGTAACCAGTATTAGTATTTTTTGTTTACGATTTAGTAGTTTATCTATTTCTAAATCGGCTTCAATTTTAAAACGAATGCAGTTGTTGACTTCAGCTTCTTTTAGTTTAGGACACGGAGGAAATGATTCTCAAAAAGTAATGGGTATTATTGCTGCTGCAGTAACCGTTTATGTACATAAAATCGGCATTACTTCAGGGTCAATGCCTAATTGGTTGCATGTAGATATAGGCGAAGGAACTATGCCTGATTGGATTCCACTAGCGTGTTATTCTGCCATAGCATTAGGAACTTTAAGTGGAGGATGGAAGATTGTAAAAACAATGGGGTCCAAAATTACAAAAGTGACGGCATTTGAAGGTGTGGTTGCCGAAACAGCAGGAGCTCTAACTTTATTTTTAACAGAACATTTCAAAATTCCGGTATCCACTACACATACTATTACAGGTTCAATCATTGGGGTGGGGGTAACCAAAAGGTTATCGGCTGTTCGTTGGGGTGTAACTGTTAAATTGTTATGGGCTTGGGTATTAACCATTCCAGTATCCGCTATTTTAGCTGCTTTAGTTTATTATTTATTCCGATTTTTTATGTAATAACATAATTTGAGCAACCATTTAGGTTGCTTTTTTTTTAAGCACGTGTAACAAATAATGCACTTTATTTTTTACTTTTAATAAATTTTAACCACAACTCATAATGAAAAATATAACTTTTATTTTGTTTTCAATGCTACTACTTTCTAAAGGCACAGCACAATCCAAAGACATTGAATATAAAGATGGTGAACAACTGCTTAGTGGTATAAGTGTAAAACCGACTAAACCTACAGCTAACAGACCAGGTATATTAATCTTACCTGCTTGGATGGGTATAGACGAACATGCCAAAGAAAGTGCTAACCGCTTAGCAGCCTTGGGATATATAACCTTTATTGCTGATATTTATGGGAAAGACCAACGTCCAAAAAATTATAGTGAGGCAGGAGAAAAAGCGGGTTATTTCAAAAAAACCATTAAAGAATACCAAATCCGAATCAAATTAGCCTTAGAACAATTAATTAAACAAGGAGCTAATCCTGATAATATAGTTGTTATGGGCTATTGTTTTGGCGGAACTGGTGCAATTGAAGCTGCTCGTAGTAATATGAAAGTAAAAGGAGTAGTCTCATTTCACGGTGGTTTAGGAAGAGATTTAAGTCGCGATATAAATCCGATAACGCCAAAAGTACTAGTGCTTCACGGAGCGGATGACCCTTATGAGTCAAAACAAGAAGTAGACTATTTTCAAGAAGAAATGCGTAAAGCTCAAGCCGATTGGCAAATGATATTTTATGCGAATGCCGTTCATGCCTTTACGGATAAAAATGCTGGTAACGACAATTCAAAAGGAGCAGCTTACAATGAATTGGCTGATCAGCGTTCCTGGAAAGCCATGATGATTTTTATAAAAGAAGTTTTAAAATAAAAAGCAAACGCCCAAAACACTATACTGTTTTAGGCGTTTGCTTTTAGTATAAAAATACAAAAGTCGACCTGGAGCGATCGACTATTGCGGCGAGGTGTAACTTCCTTTCGGAATCCTCGTGGCAAATGTAAGTTTTAATTATGAGTTATGAATTATGAGTTATAAGTTATTTTAAAAAAAATAGACTTTGTTTTCGATAGTAACAATTCATAATTCATAACTTATAATTCATATTTATTTAGAGTCTCTTACCATTCTTTTTAAAATAGCCCATTGTTTCATGGCATCTCGGGCATCTACAGCTGGGTAACCCAATACGGTTTTTCCCGCTTCAACATCTCCAGCCACTCCAGAACCGGCACCTACAATGGCACCATCACCAATGGTAGTATGGTCTTTTATGGAAGCGCTTCCACCAATGATTACACCATTGCCTAAAGTAACCGAACCAGCCAAACCTGAGTTTCCTGCCATAATGCAAAACTTACCCAGTTTAGAGTTATGTCCAATTTGAACCAAATTATCAATTTTGCAACCATCTCCCACTACAGTGGAACTAAATTTCCCTCTGTCTACACAGGAGTTAGCCCCAATCTCAACACCATTTCCTATAATGACATTACCGATTTGAGGAACTTTAACCAAACCTTTTTCGGTACAGGGACGAAACCCAAACCCATCAGCGCCTATAGTACAATTGGGATGCAAAATGCAATGACTTCCTATATGACAACGCTCTCTAATTACGGCACCCGACCAAATAATAGTATTTTTTCCAATGGTACATTCGTCAAGTATAGTAACATTCGGATAAATAGTAACATTTTCTCCGAGTATAACATTGGGACCAATATAAGTGTTGGCACCAACTCTGACGCCATTTCCCATTTTAACACTATCGTCTATAACAGCGGTGGGGTGAATATCTACAGAGAAACTTGGTGTAGTTGGAGCAAAGAGTTCCAATACTTGTGACATGGCTAAATCAGCATTTTT
>CANJDA010000221.1 GCA_947472705.1 Flavobacteriaceae bacterium | reverse complement strand
TTTTAAAAGAATGGGATAATGAAGACATAAACTTTTCAAGTTCAATAGCCGATTTGATTGCCATTGCCATTGAATCACAAATGCGAATAGAAGTAGAAAAAAAATTGTCTTATAAAAGTGATATACTATTAGAAATAACTAATAATACAGAACGCTTTTTGCTTTCCAAAAATACTAGTAAAATTTTAGAAGGTATACTTGAAACAATTGGAAATGTTACTAATGTAGATAAGCTTTCTTTCTTTGAGAATAACAAAGAAAACAATACCTACACTCAAAAATACAGATGGACGGCAGAAACTAAATCATTAACTCCACCAAACGAAAATTTAATTAACCTTTCCCATAATGTTATCCCAGAAATTTCTGCTCGATTGATTAAAAATGAAATTTATTATTCAATCGTAAGAAAAATGAAAGATACTATCTCGCGAGATTTTTTACTACCATTAAATAAAAATCAATTTTGTTTCTACCCATTTTTGTGAAATCTTCTTTTTATGGATTTATTGTTTTTGATGATTCAACAAATGAAAGAGAATGGACATCTGATGAAATAAGTGCATTACAAACTCTTACCAATAATATTTCGCATGCTATTGAGCGAAATATTAATGAAGCCATGCTACAGGAAAGTGAGGAGAAATTCAGATTATTAGCCAACAACATTCCAGGAGCGGTACACCTTTCAAAATATGATGATAAATGGTCCAAAATTTATCTAAATGATGAAATTGAAAAACTTACTGGCTACCCAAAAGCTGATTTTTTACAAAACAAAATTTACTATATAGATTTAGTTCATCCCGATGATTTAAAAATTGTTCGACAAGAAGCAGATGAATTATTTAAAAACAAGAAAAAAATACATTTAATTTATAGAATAATCAATAAATCAGGACATTATATCTGGATAGAAGAATTTGGCGAACCTATTTTTAAAGATGATGAAATCATTTATATCGTTGGAATTTTTATTGATATTACTAAACGAATGGAAGCTGAAGAAGCAATTAAGGCTAAAAATTATGCTGAAGCTGCCAATAAAGCTAAATCAGAATTTTTGGCCAATATGAGTCATGAAATAAGAACTCCACTAAACGGAATTATTGGTTTCACCGAACTTTTAATGAATACCGAGTTAGAAAGCATCCAAAAAAACTATATGAATACCATCAATCAATCAGCCAATACTTTGATGGAGGTGATTAATAATATCTTAGATTTTTCTAAAATAGAATCAGGTAAATTAGATCTTAATATAGAAGAGTTAAATATAATCGATTTGGCCAATCAGGTTATGGAACTGATAAAATATGAAGCCAATCAAAAGAAGCTGGACTTAAATTTGAATATTGCTGAGGATGTACCAAAATATATTTGGATAGATTATATAAGATTAAAGCAAGTGCTCATCAACCTGTTGAGTAACGCAATGAAATTTACTGAAAAAGGACGCATTGAACTTTCTATTTCCGTTTTCCAACAGATTGATGACAAAAAAATAAAATTAAAATTCTCAGTAAAAGACACTGGTATTGGCATCAAAAAGAATAACCAGTTAAAAATATTTGAAGCATTTTCACAAGAAGATAATTCAACTTCTAAAAAATTTGGCGGTACAGGTTTAGGACTATCTATCTCTAACCAGCTTTTAGGTTTGATGAATAGCCAATTAGAGCTTTCTAGCGAAGTAAATAAAGGAAGTGACTTTAGCTTTATTCTTGAAGTTGACTATTCCACTCAAGCTTCAAGCACAAACAAATCAAAGGATTCATTAACAAAAATGCCACTCAAAACAAATGTGGTTACCAATGATTCCAAAGTGATTTTTATTGTAGAAGATAACAAAATCAACATGCTTTTGGCTAAAACATTAATCAAGCAAATTTTGCCAAATGCTGAAGTTATAGAATTGGAAAATGGGAAAGAAGCCCTTGATAAAATAAAAACTCAATTGCCCGATTTAATTTTAATGGATATCCAAATGCCTATTATGAAAGGCTATGACACTTCGGTTGAAATTAGAAAATTACCACAAACCGCAAAAATTCCAATAATTGCATTAACGGCTGGAGCTATACTAGGAGAAAAAGAAAAATGCCTTGAACATGGTATGAATGATTATATTCCGAAACCTATTGATAAAGAGTTTTTAGAAAAAATAATAAAAGACTATATAAACATTAATTAGCCTAACCATCCTTCTCTGTCCAAACTTCTATATTGTATTGCTTCGGCAATGTGACTAGAATTAACTTCTAAAGATTGCTCCAAATCGGCTATAGTTCTAGAAACTTTTAATATTCTATCGTAAGCTCGGGCTGAAAGATTTAAGCGTTCCATAGCTGTTTTCAAGAGTTGCAACGAAGTGGAGTCTAAAGTACAAAATTCTCTGATTTGCTTAGTGCTCATTTGAGCATTGTAATGTATGGTCTCAAAATTTGAAAATCGTTGTGATTGAATTTCTCTGGCCTTGGTCACACGTTCTCTAATTAGTAAACTGCTTTCTGCTGGGCGAGTCTCAGTTAATTTTTCAAAAGGAACTGGAGTGACTTCAATATGTATATCAATTCGATCTAACAAAGGCCCAGATATTTTACTCAAATACCTTTGCATCTCTGCAGGTGATGAACTCACAGGTGCATCAGGATCATTAAAATAGCCACTCGGACTAGGATTCATACTGGCAACCAACATAAACGATGATGGATAAGTAATAGTGAATTTAGCTCGTGATATTGTCACCTCTCTGTCTTCTAAAGGCTGACGCATTACTTCTAGAACTTCTCTTTTAAATTCGGGTAATTCATCAAGAAACAAAACTCCATTGTGTGCTAAGGAAATTTCACCTGGTTGTGGGTAGCTTCCCCCACCTACTAAAGAAACCGAAGAAGCAGTATGATGTGGTGATCGAAATGGCCGCTGATTTAATAACCCCGCATCTTTAATTTTACCAGCAACACTATGAATTTTGGTAGTTTCTAATGCTTCATTCAAAGTCATTGGTGGCAAAATACTAGGCAATCGTTTGGCTAACATCGTTTTTCCTGAACCTGGTGGCCCAATTAAAATAATATTATGACCTCCTGCCGCTGCAATTTCCATGCATCTTTTAATGCTTTCTTGCCCTTTGACATCGGCAAAATCAAACTCAGGAAAATCTAAAGTATTGTAAAATTCGTTTCGAGTATTGATGATGGTTGGTTCAAGACTTCCTTTGCCTTCAAAAAAATCAATTACTTGAAGTACATTTTCAATTCCATATACATTTAAGCCAGTAACAATAGCTGCTTCTTTAACATTTTGAATGGGTAGAAAAAAAC
>CANJDA010000220.1 GCA_947472705.1 Flavobacteriaceae bacterium | reverse complement strand
GCGCAGATTATTACTTATGGGACAATGGCTGCTAAGTCATCCGTTCGTGATACCGCTCGTGTACTTGATTTACCGTTATTCGAAGCTGATAAAATTGCCAAGTTGATTCCGACAACTATGAATTTGGCCAAAATATTTACACTTGATAAAGACAAACTAAAAGCGGCTTTACGCTCAGAAGAATACGATAAAGTAAAAGAATTAATTGAGTTAGCCAATGCCAATGATTTGGGTGGAGAAACCATTCAACAAGCCAAAATATTAGAAGGAAACCTAAGAAATACAGGAATTCACGCCTGTGGTGTCATCATTACACCAAGCGATATTACCAATTTCGTACCGGTAGCCACTGCTAAAGATTCTGATCTTTATGTGACTCAATTTGACAACTCGGTGGTAGAAAGTGCTGGTTTGTTGAAGATGGACTTCTTGGGTTTGAAGACCCTAACCTTGATAAAAGATACTGTTAAATTAGTAAAGTATAGAACTGGGATTGAACTTGATCCAGATGGATTTCCAATTGATGATGCCAAGACGTATGAGCTGTTTCAAAGAGGGGAAACGGTTGGGATATTTCAATATGAATCGGTTGGGATGCAAAAATATTTGAAGGATTTAAAACCAACTGTATTTGGAGATTTGATAGCGATGAATGCTCTATATCGTCCTGGACCTCTTGAATATATTCCGTCATTCGTTAGAAGGAAAAATGGGGAAGAACCCATTACGTATGACTTAGAAGCCAATGAAGAATTTCTTAGAGAAACCTACGGAATTACAGTTTACCAAGAGCAGGTAATGTTGCTGTCGCAAAAATTAGCCAACTTCTCTAAAGGTGATGCTGATGTCTTGCGTAAAGCAATGGGGAAAAAACAAAAAGATGTTTTGGATAAAATGAAATCCAAATTCATCGAGCAAGCTGTTGCCAATGGTCATGCTGAAGATAAACTCGAAAAAATATGGAAAGATTGGGAAGCCTTTGCACAATATGCGTTTAATAAATCGCACTCTACTTGTTATGCCTGGATTGCCTATCAAACAGCCTATTTAAAAGCCCATTATCCTGCTGAATATATGGCGGCCGTACTTTCTAACAATATGAACGACATCAAGCAAGTGTCCTTCTTTATGGAAGAGTGTAAGCGAATGGGATTACAAGTGCTTGGCCCTGATGTAAATGAGAGTTATTATAAATTCACAGTTAATGAAAACTACGCCGTTCGATTCGGGATGGGTGCTGTTAAAGGAGTTGGAATGGGCGCAGTAGAAACCATTGTAGCCAATAGAAAAGAGGGAAGTTATAAATCAATTTTTGATTTAGCTAAGCGAATTGATTTGCGAGCTGCTAATAAAAAAGCCTTTGAAAACTTGGCCTTAGCAGGAGGGTTTGATTGTTTTACTGATACTCATCGTGCCCAATATTTTCATACCGATGGTGATAATATTACTTTTTATGAAAAAGCAATTCGATATGGATCAAAGTTTCAAGAAAACGAGAACTCATCACAAGTAAGCTTGTTTGGTGATGCCAGTGATGTTCAAATTGCCGAGCCAACTGTTCCTCCTTGTGAAGATTGGAGTACCATGGAAAAATTGGCTAAAGAAAAAGAAGTGGTTGGAATATATATTTCCGGGCATCCGTTGGACGATTATCGTTTTGAAATGAAATACTTCTGCAATAGTAAATTAGAAAATCTAAAGAACCTCAATAGTTATATCGGAAAGACTTTAACTTTTGCTGGAATTGTAACTAATGTACAATATAAAACTGCTAAAAACGGAAAAGATTGGGCGATGTTTACCTTGGAAGGCTATGATGAGAGTCATGAGTTTAGAATTTTTGATGAAGAGTATTTGAAGTTCAGACATTTTTTGGTTAACAATCAATTTGTCTATTTTAAAGTAACAGTGAAAGACGGTTGGGTCAATCGAGAAACCGGGAAAAAATCAGAACCAAGATTGCAGTTTTTAGATGTTAAACAATTGCAGGATGTTTTGCCTCTATTTGCTAAAAAATTAAGTATTCAGATGGATATTAATGATGTACAGCAAAGTTTTATTCAAAAGTTGAATGAAATTTTCAGCACTAATAAAGGCGATAATACGGTTACTTTTGAAATTGTCGAATTGGAAAAAGTAAAGAAAGTGATTCCGATTATTCCTAAAATACTAGAGGAAGAGACCCCTAATTTTGAAACTGATAATTTGGAAGAAGTCGAAATAGAAATCCCTATAGAAGAAGAACAAATTCAAGTAGCCACTAAGATTTCTTTACCAAGTCGAAAATTGAAAATCAAAATTTCGAATGAATTATTATTAGAACTGGAAAAAATGAACATCAAATTCAGTTTGAATTAGGTATCAGTTCTGCCAATGAATTAATAGCCAAAACTGATTTTTTTAGTACGGAAAACTGAAATAAATTACCTAATTTTGGCGTCAAATGAGTACAATAATTTAAAAGTAAAAAATATGGCTTTAGCAATTACCGATGCTACTTTTGACGAGGTAGTATTAAAATCAAATAAACCAGTAGTAGTAGATTTTTGGGCAGCTTGGTGTGGCCCATGTAGAATGGTTGGTCCGGTTATCGATGAGATTTCATCAGAATACGAAGGAAAAGCTGTAGTTGGAAAAGTAGATGTTGATGCTAATCAAGAATTTGCTGCCAAGTACGGTGTTCGTAATATTCCAACAGTTTTAGTTTTTCAAAATGGAGAAGTGGTAGGGCGTCAAGTGGGCGTTGCTCCAAAAAAAACCTATACTGATGCAATCGATGCGTTATTATAATTAAAAAATTAACTTCAAAAAAAGGTTTGGCGATTGTCAAGCCTTTTTTTATACATTAAAATTCAAATATTCAAATTATCTTTGATTCATGAAGATAGAAGAACAAAAAGAATTAGTGTCTGGGTTTACTCATCTTGAATTATTGGCCAATCAAGTGGTGGAAGGATTTATTTCGGGCATGCACAAGAGTCCGTTTCATGGCTTTTCAGCAGAGTTTGCTGAACATAAAGTATACAATTCAGGCGAAAGCACTAAACATATCGATTGGAAATTGTTTGCCAAAACCGATCGATTGTATACCAAAAAATATGAGGAAGAAACCAACCTTCGTTGTCATTTGATTATAGACAACTCTTCTTCTATGCATTACCCTAAATTGAAGGACGATGCTTTTTTTTATCATAATAAAATAGGATTCTCTGTATTGGCATCAGCCGTTTTAATGAATTTATTGAAAAAACAACGCGATGCAGTTGGGTTGAGTGTGTATTCAGATACTTATGAATACTATGCACCCGAAAAAGGGAGCGACCGTCACCACCGTAT
>CANJDA010000219.1 GCA_947472705.1 Flavobacteriaceae bacterium | reverse complement strand
TGTTACCTCAGCTATTTCAGCCGAAGCAGCTCGCGCAACAGGCGTAGAAGGTGGTTTGCGAACGGACGTTAACTTAAAAGCTCCGTTAGCCAGCCCCACTTTCACAGGAACAGTATCCGCTCCCACTGTTCCAAATATTGACAACAGCACTAAACTTGCTACAACAGCCTATGTAAAAGCGGTTGTCAGTGATTTAATTAATGGAGCACCAGGAACATTAGATACATTAAATGAAATAGCAACGGCTTTAGGGGATAACTCTACTTTATCAGCAAGTTTAACTACATCAATTGCCTTAAAAGCTCCGTTAGCCGCCCCCTCCTTCACGGGAGCCGCCGCCTTCACAGGATCCGTATCCGCTCCAACGGTTGCTATCGACAATAGTAATAATGTTGCTACTAACTCTGCAGTTAAAGCGGTTACAGACTTAAAAGCTCCGATAGCCAGCCCCACATTTACAGGAACCGTAACAGGTGTATCAGCAACTATGGTAGGGTTAGGAAATGTAGATAATACAAGCGATGCTAATAAACCTGTATCATCCGCACAACTAACAGCATTAAACTTAAAAGCTCCGTTAGCTGGTCCCACTTTCACCGGAGCCGCCGCCTTCACAGGAACCGTAACCGCTCCTACTGTTACAATTGATGATAGTACGAATGTTGCTACTAATGCTGCTGTCAAAGCGGTTACAGATTTAAAAGCTCCGTTAGCCAACCCCACCTTCACGGGAACAGTAAATGCTACCGGTGCTATTTTGAATGCCGCAACCGTTGCAATTAGTGACAACAGCACTAAAGTTGCTACTACCGCTGCGGTTAAAGCGGTTACAGACTTAAAAGCTCCGTTAGCCAGCCCCACTTTCACAGGAACTGCGACAGCCAATAATTTAACCGTTTCTGGAAATCTAACAGTAATCGAAGGTGGGTGGAGTCAACGTGGATTAGATATTGACGGCGAAGCTGCAGATGACCGGAGTGGATATAGTGTAAGTTTTTCCGCTGATGGAAATATTGTAGCAATAGGTGCTCCGTTTAACACAAATGCTAATGGTAGTAAGTCAGGCCAAGTAAGAGTATATTATTGGGATACTGTAACAGTACCATTAACCCCCAAATGGAGTAAACGCGGATTAGATATCGATGGCGAAGCTGCTAATGACCAGAGTGGAGTAAGTGTATCTCTTTCTGCAGATGGAAACACATTGGCAATAGGTGCTACGTTTAACGCTGGTAATGGTGCTTATTCGGGCCAAGTAAGAGTATATTATTGGGATACAGTTACAGTACCATTAACCCCAAGATGGAGTCGACGCGGAATAGATATTGATGGCGAAGCTCCTGGTGACCAGAGTGGAAAAAGCGTAAGTCTTTCTGCAGATGGTAATACTGTAGCAATCGGTGCTCCGTATAACGCTGCTAATGGTAATGGTTCAGGCCAAGTAAGAGTATATTATTGGGATACTGTAACAGTACCATTAACCCCCCAATGGACTAAACGCGGGTTAGATATTGATGGCGAAGCTCCTGGTAACAATAGTGGAACTAGTGTAAGTCTTTCCGGGGATGGAAATACTGTAGCAATAGGTGCACCTGGTAACACAAATGCTAATGGTTCTAATTCAGGCCAAGTAAGAGTATATTATTGGGATACTGTTACTGTACCATTAACCCCCAAATGGACTCAACTTGGATTAGATATTGATGGCAAAGCTGAAGGTGAAAAGAGTGGAACTAGTGTAAGTCTTTCTAGGGATGGAAACACATTGGCAATAGGTGCTCCAAGTAGTGACGGGAATGGTGTGGATTCAGGCCAAGTAAGAGTATACTATTGGGATACAGTACCAACAACTCCCAAATGGAGTCAACGTGGGTTAGATATTGATGGCGAAGCTGCAAATGACAATAGTGGAGATAATGTAAGTCTTTCTGCCGATGGAAACACATTAGCAATAGGTGCACTGTATAATGACGGAGATACTATTAATTCAAATAAGGGTAGTGTAAGAGTATATTATTGGGATACTGTACCAGCAATCCCCAAATGGACTAAACGTGGGTTAGATATTGATGGCGAAGTTGGTGGTGACCTGAGTGGAACTAGTGTATCTCTTTCTGCTGATGGAAAATTTGTAGCAATCGGTGCACCTAGTAACGATGCTAATGGTAATAATTCAGGCCATGTAAGAGTATATTATTTGCCAGTAGGGATAGTTGCTAGTACTGCATATGTTACCTCAGCTATTTCTGCTGAAACGACTCGCGCAACAGGTATAGAAGGCGGTTTGCGAACAGACGTTAACTTAAAAGCTCCGTTAGCTGGTCCCTCATTCACGGGAGCCGCCGCCTTCACAGGAACCGTAACCGCTCCTACTGTTGCAATTGGTGACAACAGTAATAATGTTTCTACTACTGCATTTGTTACCTCGGCGATAGCAGCAATACCACCAGTACCTGTTGTTACAAAAGCCAGTCTTGGATTAGAAAATGTAGATAACCTATCGAAGGTAACAATGTTTACCAGCCCCACCTTTACCGGCACAGTAAATGCACCCAACTTGATCCTTTCTGGTAACTTAACTGTAAACGGAACAACTACAACTATATCATCCTCTACGCTTGAGGTAAGTGATAAAAATATTACCCTTGGTAAAACAGAGTCCGTCGCAACAGACACCGGCGCAGATGGTGGTGGTATTACATTAAAGGGAACTAATGATAAAATATTTAACTGGTATTCAACTAACGGTGGTACCTGGACTTCTTCGGAAAATGTTAATTTAATATCTGGTAAAAAGTTATTAGTCGACGGCACTGAAGTGTATGCTAGATTAGCCAGTCCCACATTCACTGGAACCGTAACCGCTCCTACTGTTGCTATTGATGACAACAGCACTAAGGTTGCTACTACCGAATTTGTTAACATTATGATTGATAAATTGTACGCTCGTCTTGTAATCGACTTAATCAATCAACACGCTTGGGTCGCTGCTAGATTAGCTTACGATGCATTAACTTCAACTCAGAAAGCATTAGTTACTAACCTTGAGCTACTATTAGCTGCTGAAGTTCAATATGTAATAAATTTAATCATTGAGTTAGATAGGATCGCCGCTAGATTAGCTTACGATAGATTAACACCGGCTCAGAAAGCATTAGTTACTAACTATCAGCTACTATTAGATGTTGAACTTGCTAAAATTGTATTAGAGTTAATCGTTGCTGCAGATTGGCTCAATGCTAGAATAGAATACGATAGATTAACACCGGCTCAGAAAGCATTAGTTACTAACTATCAGCTACTATTAGATGTTGAACTTGCTAAAATTATATTCGACTTA
>CANJDA010000218.1 GCA_947472705.1 Flavobacteriaceae bacterium | reverse complement strand
AAATCTCCTCAATCTCAAGGATTATAAATGAATTTATCCATAATCATTCCGCTGCTTAACGAGCAGGAATCTTTACCCGAATTACTCCAATGGATTGTTAAAGTTATGACATTACATAACTATAGCTATGAGGTTATTTTAATAGATGACGGCAGCTCTGATGATTCCTGGCAAATAATAGAAAATCTTTCAAAAGAAAATTCAAATGTGAAAGGCATTCGTTTTTTGCGTAATTATGGAAAATCACAAGCTTTGCATGCAGGATTTGCCAAAGCTCAAGGTGATGTGGTAATTACTATGGATGCTGATTTGCAGGACAGTCCCGATGAAATTCCGGATTTATACAACATGGTCATGACTCAAAATTTTGATTTGGTTTCTGGTTGGAAAAAGAAGCGTTATGATTCAGTTGTTTCAAAAAATCTACCATCCAAATTATTTAATTGGGCCGCTCGAAAAACATCTGGAGTACACTTGAATGATTTCAACTGTGGATTAAAAGCTTACAAAAGTATCGTCATTAAAAACATTGAAGTTTCTGGTGAAATGCACCGTTATATTCCAGTTTTGGCCAAAAATGCAGGTTTCGCAAAAATTGGAGAAAAAGTTGTCATACATCAAGCTCGAAAATATGGAGAGTCAAAATTTGGAATGAGTCGTTTTATTAATGGCTTTCTCGATTTGATTACCATTTGGTTTTTATCCAAATACGGTAAACGGCCCATGCACCTTTTTGGGGCTTTGGGAGTAATAATGTTTATTATTGGATTTGTTTCTACTTTTTTAATCATAGCTATTAAGCTTTTGAAATTGTTTGCTTTTCACGAGCCTACTATTTTAGTATCACAAAATCCGCTATTTTACATTGCTTTAACCGCAATGATTATTGGCTCACAGCTATTTTTAGCCGGATTTTTAGGTGAAATTATTCTTCGCACCAAAAACAACGAAGAACGTTATAAGATATCTAGTGAAGTAAATTTGTAAATTCAAATTACGCTTCCAATCAGTTAAATTAATTTTAAAATGCATATCGAACAAACTATTTTAGATAAAGTAAATGAATGGTTAACACCAACTTTTGACCTTGAAACTCAAGGAAAAATAACAGAAATGATGACCTCTTCTCCTAAAGACTTAGAAGAGAGTTTTTATAAGAATCTGGAGTTCGGAACTGGTGGAATGAGAGGGATAATGGGTGTTGGCACCAATCGTATTAACAAATATACCTTAGGAAAAAACACTCAGGGTTTGTCTGATTATTT
This sequence comes from Flavobacteriaceae bacterium, assembly GCA_947472705.1. Taxonomy (GTDB): domain Bacteria; phylum Bacteroidota; class Bacteroidia; order Flavobacteriales; family Flavobacteriaceae; genus Flavobacterium. Next base: position 2,085 of record CANJDA010000218.1, on the reverse strand, counting down.
GAAAAAATCATTTCCAGATGAACAACTAAAAGTGGCTATTGCTTATGATTGCCGTCACAATAGTGACACTTTAGCAAAAGTAGTAGCTGATGTGTTTTCTGCTAACGGTATCAAAGTATATCTATTTTCAGAGATGCGTCCGACACCAGAATTATCCTTTGCTGTAAAACATTTAAATTGTCATGCTGGAATTGTGTTAACTGCTTCTCACAATCCACCTGAATATAACGGTTACAAAGTATATTGGCAAGATGGCGGGCAACTAGTTCCACCTCAAGATGGTGAAATCATTAAACTTATTGAAGGTTTAAAATACAACGAAATAAGATTTGAGGCTAACGATAGTTTAATAGAATATATAGATGTTACTGTTGATTATGCATTTATCACTTCCACTGTTGACAACACCAGCTTTAACACTTCGGCAGAAGCCCGAAAAAAATTAAAAATAGCCTATACTTCTTTACATGGAACTTCTATTAAATTAGTTCCAAAAGTGTTAGAAAAAGCAGGCTATACCGATGTAAACATCGTTCCCGAACAAGCAGAACCGAATGGTAATTTCCCAACGGTAGTATCTCCGAATCCTGAAGAACCTGAAGCACTTACTATGGCGTTGGCTTTAGCTGATAAAATAAATGCAGATATTGTTTTTGGAACCGACCCTGATAGTGATCGCCTAGGTGTTGCCGTGAGAGACAATAATGGTAAAATGATTTTGCTTAACGGAAACCAAACTATGGTGATTATGACGCATTATCTTTTGGAAAAATGGCACAAAGCTGGAAAAATAAATGGGAAACAATTCATTGGTTCCACTATAGTATCTACACCAATGATGCTCGAATTAGCATCAGCTTATAATGTGGAATGCAAAGTGGGATTAACGGGTTTTAAATGGATTGCTAAGTTTATCAAAGACTTCCCTGAACTAAAATTTATTGGCGGTGGTGAAGAAAGTTTTGGGTATATGGTTGGTGACGCTGTTCGCGATAAAGATGCAGTAGGTGCAATTCTTTTAATGTGTGAAATTGCCGCGCAAGCTAAAGAAAAAGGCAGTTCGGTTTATAAAGAATTACAACAAATGTTTGTCGATTTTGGCTATTATAAAGAGCATTTGATTTCTATTACCAAAAAAGGGATTGAAGGCGCCAATCAAATTAAACAAATGATGATTGACATGCGTGAAAATCCTGTTTCCGAAATTAATGGGCAACGAGTGATTATGGTAGAAGATTATCAAAATGCTACTGCTCGAAATCTATTAACCAATGAAATAGAATCATTATCTATTCCAAAATCAGATGTGTTGATTTATTACTTAGAAGATGGCTCTAAAATTTGCGCTCGCCCTAGTGGTACCGAACCCAAAATTAAATTCTATTTTAGTGTCAATGTGGCCATAGAAAGTTTAGATGAAATACCTTCGGCAGATAGTCTTTTAAACACTAAAATCAAAAATATAATTTCTGAAATGCAGTTGAACTAATGGATGCTAATCTAAAGAAACTATTACCTTTTGCACTTTTATATAAGAAACATATTTATTTAAATGTGTTCTTTAATATATTTTATGCCCTTTTCTCAACTTTGCTGATGGTGTCAATGATACCAACGCTTAATGTGCTTTTTGGTCTAACAAAAAAAGTCTACAAAGCACCTATTTATACAGGTATTGGAAATATTAAATCGTATGCAGAATCGTTCCTGAATTACAAAATAACAACCTTAACAGACGATCACGGACTAAAATGGGCCTTGTTATTTGTTATATCTATTATTATTACAACTGCATTATTAAAAAATATTACCAATTATTTTGCCTCATATCATGTTACCCGATTAAGAACTGGAGTACTTAGAGATATCAGAGAAAGGCTTTATAATAAAATCATCAATCTTCCTGTTTCCTATTATTCTGAAAGAAGAAAAGGAGATGTTATGGCAAGAATGCTGGGCGATATCAATGAAGTTCAGAATTCCTTTTTTCAGGTTTTGGAATTAGTAGTTAGAGAACCACTAACAATTATTTTCTCAATCATTACAATGTTTATTATCAGTCAGAAACTGACCTTCTTTGTTTTT
>CANJDA010000217.1 GCA_947472705.1 Flavobacteriaceae bacterium | reverse complement strand
CCTGTTGAAGATTTTTTGACTAAAATTTACTCTCAACCAGTTTATACACAAATTGATGTTTTAGACTATAATAAAAGACTTGACGGACAAGTTTTTGATAATCAAGATTTCTACAAAAACCCACAGGAATTTATTTCCAATTTTGAACGTTTTACCAAAGTAGCCGATATTTTTATGGCAGGTCATTTTCATGGTAATGGCTCTCCCGATATTTTATCACGTCAAATGCTTCAAGCTCCTGATTGTAAAATAAAAGTAGTTGCCGATATTTCATGCGATGTTGATGGACCAATAGCTTGTACCATAAAAGCTTCAACGATAGCCAATCCTTTTTTTGGTTACTTACCAAGTGAAAATATAGAAGTCCCATATACACATCCAGGTTCAATTATGGTAATGTCGGTAGACAACTTGCCATGTGAATTACCAAAAGATGCAAGTGAAGGATTTGGAGAAATGTTTATGGAACACGTAATTCCTGCATTTTTCAACGGAGATAAAGACGGAATTTTACAACGAGCTAAGATGACAGAAAACGGCAAACTCACTCCGAGATTTGCTTATCTTCAGGATTATGTTGATGAAAAATAAAATTTGAATGCTTCTGTAAAGAAGCATTTTTTGTTTTGTAATAGAACTTTTGATTTGAAAAATGTCATTATATTTGGAGGAAAACTTTTTCATATGAAAGTCATTTTTTCTTCTGTAATTCTTTTGTTTATCGGATTAATACACGCACAAAGTGTTACTTCCCCTTCCAAAGCAATTAAACTTGATTTTGCTTTAACCGAAAATGGAAAACCAACTTATCAAGTTTCCTATAAAAATAAAGCTGTTATTTTTCAAAGTGATTTGGGAATTAAATTGAAGGAGGCATCCCATTTAGATGCTAATTTCCGAATAGACAGCATTGGTCAAAGAATAGTCAACGAAACTTGGCAACCTGTTTTGGGCGAACAATCCAATATAAATAACAATTACAACGAAATGATTGTTGCACTTTCGCAACCATCAACTGACAGAAAGTTAAATATTATTTTCAGAGTTTTTGATGAAGGTGTGGCTTTTCGTTACGAATTCCCAAAACAAGCTAAACTAAATTATTTCATTATTTCTGATGAAAAGTCACAATTTAATTTGACCGGAAATCATAAAGCCTTTTGGATTCCGGGTGATTTTGACAGTCAGGAATATTTCTATAACGAAACCAAATTATCGGAAATTAATACAGGAACTATCAATAAAAACAACGGTATCGGATTAAAGTCTATTGATGGGAATTATGTTATTCAGTCGCCATTAATGATGAAATCTGTCGATGGATTGTATCTCAATATTTTTGAAGCGGCTGTGGTTAATTATCCTGTAATGCATTTGGATTTGATTCCGAATGAATATAAACTTGCATCCCATTTGGTTCCTAATGCCATTGGTGACAAAGCTTATTTACAAACGCCTTGTGTTTCTCCTTGGAGGACCATAATGGTTAGTGATGATGCCCGTGACATTGTTTCATCGAAAATGATTTTAAACTTAAATGAACCTTCCAAAATTGACGATACTTCTTGGATTAAACCCATGAAATATGTTGGTATTTGGTGGGAAATGCATATTGGAAAGTCAACATGGGATTATGCTGGGTCTCAGAATGCTCAAAATACAACTGATGGAAAATTAAAACCTTCTGGTAAACACGGCGCCACTACAGAAAACACCAAACGTTATATCGATTTTGCTGCAAAATACGGTTTCGATGGTGTATTGGTAGAAGGTTGGGACGTAGGTTGGGAAGATTGGTATGGCAACTGGAAGGAAAATGTTTTCGATTTTACTACACCTTACCCAGATTTTGATTTGAAAGCAGTAAATGATTATGCTAAATTAAAAGGAGTTAAAATGATTATGCATCATGAAACATCGGGTTCGGTGGCAAATTATGAAAGACATTTGGACAGAGCCTTTGATCTAATGAAAGAGTATGGATATCCTGCTGTTAAAACAGGTTATGTGGGAAGGATAATCCCTCGTGGAGAGTTTCATGATGGACAGACAATGGTAAATCACTACAATTTTGTGGCACAACGCGCTGCCGATTATAAGTTGATGGTAAATTCACATGAAAGTTCACGGCCTACGGGTTACAGCAGAACGTATCCGAATTATATTGCAGCCGAAGCAGCTCGTGGTAATGAGTTTAATGCTTGGAGTATTGGTAATCCACCTATGCATGAAACTATTTTACCATTCACTAGATTATTAGGCGGGCCAATGGATTATACACCAGGTATTTTTGAAATCAAAATGGATATTTATAGTCCGGGGAAAACAGAACAAGTGCATACCACTTTGGCTAAGCAATTAGCATTATATGTTACTTTGTATTCTCCTTTACAAATGGCAGCAGATTTACCAGAGAATTATGAAAAATATTTAGATGCTTTTCAATTCATTCGAGATGTGGCTGATGATTGGCAAGAAAGCAAGTATTTAGAAGCCGAACCAGGTGATTATTTGACAGTAGCTCGTAAAGATAAACATTCTGAAAATTGGTTTTTGGGAGCGATTACTGATGAAAATGCAAGAGATACTGAAATAAAACTTGATTTCCTTTCATCAAATCAAAAATACCAAGCCATTATATATCAAGATGGTGCAACAGCAGATTGTAAAAACAATCCTAAATCGTATGCTATAAAAACTATACAAGTCACTTCAAAGTCGAAAATTAAATTACATTTGGCTTCAGGAGGTGGAGCAGCCATTTCTTTTAAACCTATTAACTAAAACCAACCAAATTAAAAACTATAATTTATGAATTCAGAACAAACCAAGACCAATTGGGCACAATTTATTCCTTTGGTAACCGTATTCTTTTTTTGGGGATTTGTTGCCGCAAGTAACGATATTTTAATTCCCGTTTTCAGAAAAGCATTTGATTTAACACAAGGACAAAGTCAATTGGTTTCAGTAGCCTTTTATGTGGCTTACACTGTTGGCTCAATTATTTACATGATTATTTCGTATTTGACTAAAGGCGATTTGATCAATCGAATTGGATATAAAAATTCATTAGCATTAGGTCTCGTAATTTCAGCTTTGGGTACATTGTTATTTTATCCAGCGGCAAATATGCATTCTTTCCCTTTAATGCTATCCGGATTATTTACAGTGGCTTTAGGGTTTTCATTACAGCAAACCGTAGCTAACCCTTTAGCAATTGCATTGGGCCCAATCTCAACTGGTTCACAGCGATTAACTTTGGCTGGGGGAATTAATAATTTAGGAACAACAATAGGACCATTAATTGTGAGTTTTGCCATTTTTGGAGCTGCAACTTCTACTAATACTGAAATGAGTATTGAGAGTGTTAAGGTTCCTTATTTGGTTCTTGGTGCTGCTTTTTTGATTGTTGCAGTGTTGTTAAAATTATCTTCTTTGCCAGATAAACCAAAAGCGGT
>CANJDA010000216.1 GCA_947472705.1 Flavobacteriaceae bacterium | reverse complement strand
CCATAAACAATAATACTACTCCAATAGTAACCTTAGAAGATGGAACCGAAGCTTTGAGAGTAGCTTATATGATTATCGATTCAATGAAACAAAATACTAACTAAATTAATAGAATGAAAACAATAGCTGTAATAGGCGCAGGTACTATGGGTAACGGAATTGCTCATACTTTTGCACAAAGCGGTTTTACCGTAAAATTAATTGATGTTTCCGAGAAATCAATCGAAAAGGGTATGGCAACTATCGCTGCCAATTTAGACCGAATGGTAACCAAAGGAAGTATCTCCGAAGAGGATAAACACAAAACTATAAGTAACATTATTACTTATACCGATATAAAAGACGGCGTAGTTGGAACCGATTTAGTAGTAGAAGCTGCAACTGAAAATGTAACTTTAAAATTGAATATTTTCAAACAACTGAGTGATATTTGCGATCACAATGTGATTTTAGCCACCAATACTTCTTCGATTTCTATAACACAAATTGCAGCTCAAGTGGTTCATCCGGAAAGAGTTATTGGGATGCATTTTATGAATCCGGTGCCAATTATGAAATTGGTTGAAATCATTCGTGGATACAATACTTCGGATGAAGTGACTAAAATCATCATGGATTTATCGGTAAAATTAGGTAAAACCCCAACAGAGGTGAATGATTACCCTGGTTTTGTGGCTAACCGAATCTTAATGCCTATGATTAACGAATCAATCGAAACATTATACAATGGTGTTGCCGGTGTAAATGAAATTGATACAGTAATGAAACTTGGTATGGCTCATCCAATGGGACCTTTGCAATTGGCCGACTTTATTGGATTGGATGTTTGCCTTTCGATTTTAAACGTAATGTATGATGGTTTTAAAAATCCAAAATACGCTCCTTGTCCACTTTTAGTAAATATGGTTATGGCAGGTAAATTAGGAGTAAAATCAGGAGAAGGATTTTATGATTATTCAGAAAGTAAAAAAGCAGAAAAAGTTTCCAAACAATTCGCTTAAAAATGAGCAAAATTATTCCTTTTAAAGCGGTTCGTCCTACTCCAGATAAAGTGGCACTTGTAAGCTGTAGAAATTATGATGATTACAGTTCAGCGGAGCTAGCGGCATGGTTGAGTTTTAATCCGTATTCGTTTTTGCATGTTATCAACCCGGCTTATATGCATTCGCAGAAGATTACATTGGATAAACGATTTAAAGGTGTAGCTCATAAATATCAAGATTTTAAAGAAGAAGGCGTTTTCATTGAAGAAGACAAACCCGTTTTCTTTTTATATGAAATTCAAACGAAAGTGCAGTCTTTCACCGGAATTGTTGCCGGAACTTCTATTGAAGACTACAAAAATAATATCATCAAGAAACACGAAGATACTTTACAATATCGTGTAGAATATTTCAAGGATTATTTGCACCAAACGGGCTTCAATACGGAGCCTGTTTTGATTACATATCCCGATAGTGAAATATTAAATACTTGGATTATAGAAAAGAAAAAGCAGCAACCTATTTACAATTATTCTACTACCAATAAAGAAAAACACCAGCTTTGGAAAATTGAAACGAATGAAGAAATCAATTGGTTGACAAAACAGTTTGAAAATATACCCGAGTTATATATTGCCGACGGTCACCACCGTTCAGCTTCTGCAGAGTTATTGTATGATGAAGACAAACATTTGGGCAACCAAAATTTGAATTATTTTATGAGCTTTTTGATAGCCGAAAGCAACGTCAAAATCTATGAATACAACCGAATCATTCGTGATTTGAATGGTTTTACCAAAGAAGATTTTCTAGATAAACTATCCGAAAATTTCATCATTAAAGACAAAGAACAGGAGTTATGGAAACCTCAGAGTAAGTTTGAATTTGGAATGTACCTTGATGGGCATTTCTATGCTCTGTTCTACAAACAAGACAACAAACAGCCTTCCATTTTAGAGAATTTAGATGCCCAGATTTTGTATGATAAAGTGCTACAGCCTCTGTTGGGTATAGAAGATTTGCGAAACGATGAACGTATTGAATACATTCCGGGTAAACAATCTATTGCCACCATCAAAGAGCTTGTAGACGAAGGAGAATTTGAAGTAGGTTTTATGCTTTACCCTTCTGATATTTCAGAAATAAAGGATTTGGCTGATAACAATTTGATTATGCCACCAAAAAGTACCTATATAGAACCCAAGTTCAGAAGTGGATTGATGGTATATGAATTATAATTAGAAAACAAATGTCAATTAAAGACAATCTCCACACAATAAAATCCTCTCTTCCCTCCCATGTCACCTTGGTATCGGTTTCTAAGACCAAACCCGTTAGTGATTTGATGGAAGCTTATGATGCTGGTCAGCGTATTTTTGGTGAAAACAAAATCCAAGAAATGACCGAAAAATGGCAGCAGATGCCTAAGGACATTGAATGGCATATGATTGGTCATGTGCAATCCAACAAGGTAAAATATATGGTTCCGTATGTGAAACTGATTCACGGAGTAGACAGTATGAAATTGCTTAAAGAAATCAACCGACATGCCGTGCGTTGGAGAAAAAACATTAAGTGTTTACTACAAATTCATATAGCCGAAGAGGAAACTAAATTTGGTTTAGACGAAAAAGAATTAGACGAATTGCTTCACTCAGATGAATTTAAATCATTTGAAAATATTAAAATTGTGGGTCTTATGGGGATGGCTACATTTACTGAAAATCAAGAACAAGTCAAAAGAGAATTCAATCATTTAAAATCGATATTCGAAAATTGCAAATCACTCGAGTCACTTAATCTTAAACTGGAAACCTTATCAATGGGAATGTCTGGTGATTATTCAATTGCCATAGAATGTGGAAGTACAATGGTTCGGATTGGAAGTAGTATATTTGGAGGAAGATAATCAACTAAAAAAAATCTTATTTACGCAATACTCGACATAGAAACTACTGGAGGTCAATTTAATGAAGAAGGCATTACTGAAATTGCCATCTATAAATTTGACGGTCATGAAATTGTTGATCAGTTCATTAGTTTAGTTAATCCTGAAAAACCTATTCAACCTTTCGTAGTAAAACTTACCGGTATTAATAATGCCATTTTGCGCTCGGCTCCTAAGTTTTATGAAGTTGCTAAACGAATCATCGAAATTACAGAAGATTGTATTGTGGTAGCTCATAATGCTTCGTTTGATTACCGTATTCTGCGTACTGAATTCAGCAGGTTGGGATATGATTATGTTAAACCAACACTTTGCACAGTAGAACTATCACAAAAATTAATTCCAGGACAAGCCTCTTATAGTTTAGGTAAATTGGTTCGCTCACTTGGAATTCCGGTAACCGATAGACATCGAGCCAGTGGAGATGCCTTAGCTACCGTCAAATTATTCAAGATGATATTGGCCAAAGATGTAGAAAAAGAAATCTTAATCAGCTTAATTAAGGCCGAAATTAAAAAAGGCTTATCTCCCAAATTGCTTG
>CANJDA010000215.1 GCA_947472705.1 Flavobacteriaceae bacterium | reverse complement strand
CTGAGTATGGTTTCGAAGCTCCCTGTAACCACGAGTGTGATCGCAATAATGCTTTGAAACCAGAGTGCAACATAAGGAATATTAGAGATTGATTTGACAGAAAGGAATTTAAGCATGAAGGTATCTTCGCCCATCACTTGCAGTACACGAGGTCCGGCAAAGATCATAGAGCTAATGGTAGAGACAAGCAAGAATGCAATGACACCCGACATAATCCTACCTCCTTGCGCTCCGAAAATAGCTTTGGCCGATTCATGCCCAACATCTTGTTTACCTGCCAAATCATCCATGGGCACAGTATAGAGAAAAATATAATTGAGCAGGACATAGAGTAAGGTAACAATCACCGTTCCATACAGAATCGATTTAGGAATATTCTTTCCAGGATCTTTCATCTCGCCGGCGATATATGCCGAAGCATTCCAACCACTGTAGGCATAGGACACATAGATTAAAGACACCGCGAAACTTCCGCTGAAAATGTAACTGGCGTCACCCGCATTGGGCAAAATGGAGATACTAAAAGAAGGAATATACAAGAAACCTGCAATCACAAAAAAGATGATAATGGCCACTTTTAAAAATGTCATCACTCTTTGAAAACTACTACCAACAGCTGTGTTAATGGTATGAATAATGGAGATTAGAATGATGATGGCCACCGCTGCTTTGTCTTCATTGAGCAGCACCGGATTTACATTAGAAAAATATTTACCGAAGAGCATCGAAGCCACCGCAATAGGGGCGGCAAAGCCTGCCACGAGCGACACCCAGCCACTTACAAAGCCAAGCATCGGGTGGTAAATCCGGCTTAAAAAGTTATATTCTCCGCCACTACGAGGTAGGGCGGCTCCAAGTTCAGCATAACTTAAGGCACCACAAAAGGAAAGCACCCCACCAGTAAGCCATAACATAATGATGGCAAAAACCGATTTTATCGAAATGACTTGAAATCCTAAACTGCCAAAAACTCCAGTGCCAATCATATTGGCAATAACAATGGCGGTAGCAGTATACACACCTATAGTGGCTATGCTTTTCGTTGATTTTGTACTCACAAAAAAGTGTTCTGGTTTTAAATGTTAATCGAAAGATTGATTGGTTAAGCTACAAGCTTTTCTCATTTGCTCATAGTCGGAAGCCGAGAGGTCGTTAAAGAAATAATTGATAGGGTCAATTTTACTTCCATTTTTTATTACTTCATAATGTAGATGCGGTCCGGTTGACTTTCCTGTGCTACCCACATAACCGATAAGGTCGCCACGTTTCACTTTTTTTCCTGAGCGACAACCCAGTTTGCTCATATGCCCATAAAGTGTTTCATAACCAAATCCGTGATTGATGACAACACAATTGCCATATCCGCCAGCATTGAATTCAGCCGACCTTACAACACCGTCAGCGGTCGCATAAATGGGAGTACCCATGGGTGCGGTAAAATCGATTCCTGCATGTAATTCACTGATATGATAAAAGGGATCGGTACGCCATCCATAACCGGAAGCGACACGGGTTAAGTTTTTATTACTTACCGGTTGAATGGCCGGTGTTCCGGCGATATGCAATTCTTTATTTTTCGCCAATTCAAAAAGTTCGTCATAACTTTTCGATTGTACATATAACTTCTTGGTAAGAATATCCAATTTCTTAGTAATCTCCACCATAATATCAGTATTGGAAAACCCTTGGAGTTGCTTGTACCGATCGATACCACCAAAACCACTTTCTCTTTCTGTTTCACTTATGGGATTGGCCCCTAAAACTTCACGATATACTTTATCGTCGCGTTTCTGAAGGTCGTTAAGGGTAGAAGTTAAAACGTCCATTCGTTTTCCCATTAATTCAAATTGGGTACGGTACTCCAAGTTTTCGCGTTGCAATTTGCGTTCGGCAGAGGAAGGAAAATATTTTGTGGCAAGAAAGAAGAAGAAGGCACCTAAAACGAGCGAGGCGGATAAAAACCCAAAGACTCCTGTTATGATAGCCCTGATGCTGGTTTTAACTTTCTCGTATCGAAGACTGTGAGGATTAAAGAAATATTTTGTTTTAGCCATTAAAAATCTTCTAAAGGTTCGCGAATATACGATTTTCGATACCATTGACAAAATCATTTTTCATGGAATTTCAGGTACTCATTCAGGCCTCGAATAAATCGAATTTCGTTATGGAAATTCTTTCAGAATCGTGCACTAATAACTTAAGGTCAAAGGGTTCTTCTCCTAAAGGTAAGAAGTTGGTTGGTTCAATAGATAGAAATGCTGATTCAGATCTGTTTAAACCCGACTTAATGTTTTTTTATTGTTATTGGCACTACCGCAGAGTTTCTTTGAATCAAACATAAAATTAATATGGTTGAAATTATACATTGTAAAGGAAAAGAAAAGTGCTTGATATTCCTGTTTTTTTTTATCGTATTACTTAAGCTCACCGATGCACAAAAAGCGGCCTACCTGCCTTCAAAATCGAGGTTAGTAGCGAACACAAGAGCAGAAATAGTTCAGGATCTTATGGACTCAGAACGAAAATTTTTGGTGAATGAAGGACAATACGGCGACACTTTGGAAAATTACGTTGGGATGGGTAAAATTTTGTATGGCTATGAGGGGTTGGATATGCCAATTTTGTTTACTGCGAAAGGGATAATGCATTTACAAAGAACCATCCAAGCACCATCGGAACATGAAAAGGAAAAATTGGAGAGCATGGGTATAAAAGAAGAAGTGATTGCCCAACAAGTAAAAGTATCCGATCGTGTGATTACCATGGAATGGTTAAATTGCAATCCAGATGTCAAAATCGTTGCAGAAGATACGGCAAGAGATTATCATACCTATGGCTTTCTAACTAAAAAAGTTGTCGCATTTAAGCGCATCACCTATTTTAACTTATACCCAGGAATCGACCTGGTGTACACTTTTGACAAAAACACGAAGGCAGGATTTAAATACAGCCTCCTTATTCAACCCAATGCCGACCTCAGTAAGGTACAACTAAAATTTTCAGGTGATCTAAAAAAAATATTTATTGACTCGAAGGGGAATCTAATTTTAAAATCAGATATCAATGGCATCTCAGAATCGGCACCTATCAGTTATTATTCTGATGCCCTTAACGATTTAGGTTTAACAGAAGCGGTCAAAATTGTTTATGTATTAGACCATAAAAATGTAAGCTTCCAACTTCCTCCAAATTATGATCATAAACGGCCACTTACCTTAGATCCATTTATTAGCACTACTACTAATTTAACAGGCACAAATGCCAACAAAGCAAAGGATATTGATTTTGATTATGCTGGAAATGTTTTTGTTACGGGAGGTGGCGATAACTCCATCTATAAGCTTGCAAAATACGACTCCTCTGGTGCTCTTCAATGGACATTTAGTGGAGCACTTACAGTACCTTCATGGACATTTGGCACCTACTATGGGGGTTGGGTAGTCGATAAATCCACTGGGAATACTTATTTAGGTCAAGGCTTTG
>CANJDA010000214.1 GCA_947472705.1 Flavobacteriaceae bacterium | reverse complement strand
CCCAATTGCTATTGTACTTTTAGGTAAATTAGTTTATGCTGATAACAACCAATTAATTGCTGAAATGTTAGGTGGTTATATGGCTGGAGTTACTGTTTCAGGAGTGTTGTGGGCAGTGTTCCAAAACAATGCTGGTGGTGCTTGGGATAATGCTAAAAAATCTTTTGAAGCCGGTGTTGAAATCAACGGAGAAATGACATACAAAGGTTCTGATGCTCACAAAGCAGCTGTAACTGGAGATACTGTGGGTGATCCATTTAAAGACACATCTGGTCCTTCAATGAACATCTTAATCAAATTAACCTGTTTGATTGGTTTAGTAATTGCACCTATCTTAGGGAACAGTGTTACCCAGAAAAAAGAAATGAAATGCACTATGGATGTAAAAATGGAGTGCAAAGGAGATATGATGGGCAAATGCGATATGAGCAAATGTGCAACTATGACAAAAGAACAATGCGCAGCCATGTGTGATTCATTAAAATGTACCCCTGAGCAAAAAGAAGCTTGTCTTTCTCACTATGATGCTGATGGAAAATTTGTAGCTCCAAAAGCGTGTAAAGAAGAAGCTGGTAAATCATGTTGCGCCAAAGGATCTTCAATGGAAGAACTAGAAAAAGGAACAAATCATGTAAGTGCCACCATTACTAAAACAGTAGATGGTAAAAAAGTTACTGAAACCATTGAAGGTACTTACAACGAAGTAAAAGCCAAAATGGATGCAATGAAATAGTATTTCAAAATAGTTTAAATAAAAATGCCTCACTTAATGTGAGGCATTTTTTATTTTAATTTATAAAGTAAAAAATAAAATTACATACCGCTTCTTATTGCTTCTACTGGATCTAGTTTAGATGCCGAAATAGCAGGAAGAATACCAGATATCAATCCGACCACTATTGACAATCCTGTGCCAATGATTACATTGGTAAAACTAAGTACAAATTCAAACTCTAAAATATTAGAAAGCAACATGGCCAACAACCATACTATTAACAAACCAATTGCACCTCCAAATAAACAAAGAATTATAGCTTCAAAAAGGAATTGAAAAAGTATGAATTTATTTTTAGCTCCTAATGATTTTTGAATCCCAATTAAGTTCGTGCGCTCTTTTACCGAAACAAACATAATGTTGGCTATTCCAAAACCTCCCACCAAAAATGAGAAGAAACTAATTAATATACCGCCCATCCGAATATTTCCTAAAAGTCCATCAATCATATCAGTAAGCCCAGACAATATATTAATAAAAAAATTATCTATATCACCTTGCTTTAAGCCTCTATAATTGCGTAATTTTTGTGTAAGCTCTGCTTTAAATTGATCTATATCAATACCTTTCACAGGCTTAATAATAATAGAAGGTGTTATCTTTTTACTATTATCACCATAAATTCTTCTTAAAAAATTGACTGGAATAAAGGCAGCATTATCACTGCTGTCTCCAAATGAGGTTTCTCCTAATTTTTTTGTAACACCAATACAGGTAAATCTTTGACCATAAAGGCGTATTTTTTTTCCAATAGCTTGTTCTGGGCTATCAAAAAGACCCTTAGCAACTTCATTCCCTAATATTACAAGTGGAGTTCCAGAATTGGATTCGGATTCATTATAAAAACGCCCATAATCAACTTTTACACCCTCAATAGTCTCTTGCTCATTAGTTCCTGGAGAAATACTAACATTAGTTACTGTCTTTTCTTCAAATTTAATTGATTCGTTTCCCACAAAGGCACTATAGGCCATTTTATCAATATTATTAACCGATTTACGAATAAATTCATATTCTTCATAAGTAACATTTGGAAATTGTTCGCTTTTCCATCTAGGCACATCAGAAGGACCAAAAGAAAATCGCATTAGATAAATCATGTTTTTATCTAAACCTTCTAAATCATTTTTGATTTTTCTATCCAAAGAATCTACTGCAGCCAAAACCGCTATGATGGAAAATATACCGATAGTAACTCCTAATAAAGAAAGCATAGTCCGCAATTTATTATTTCGCAATGCATTCATGGCAAATGCAAAACTTTCTTTAAGCAATCGGAAATAAAGTAACATGTGTTGTTTTTTATATAATGGTAAATTTCAATAAAAATAACCGAAATCACTACAGTTTTTTTTATTGTCTTATTGGTGTCAAAAAATAAAATAATGTTACAATTGATACTTGAATTTTGGTTTCAAAAAAACTACTTTTGTGCCATAAACACAACTACACAATGAACACTACTAAAACCATTACATCGGCTTTAATTTCCGTCTTTTCAAAAGAAGGTTTAGAGCCGATTGTTCGTAAACTACACGAACAAAACGTTACCATTTATTCTACTGGCGGCACTGAAGAATTCATCAACAATTTAGGTATTCCAGTTGTTCCCGTTGAAGAAGTGACTTCTTATCCTTCCATCTTAGGAGGCCGAGTTAAAACGTTGCATCCAAAAATTTTTGGTGGAATACTAAACCGTCAGGATAATGAAACTGACATCGAACAAATGAAGGAATTTGAAATTCCTCAACTCGACTTAGTGATAGTTGATTTATATCCGTTTGAAAAAACTGTTGCATCGGGTGCTAGTGAAGCTGAAATAATAGAAAAAATTGACATTGGTGGGATTTCATTAATCCGTGCCGCGGCAAAAAACTTTAAAGACACTGTTATAGTAGCCTCAGTAAATGAATATGCTACATTATTAGAGCTAATTTCAAATCAAAACGGCGCTACTACTTTGGAACAAAGAAAATTGTTAGCAACAAGAGCATTCCATGTTTCATCTCATTACGATACTACTATTTTCAATTATTTCAATACAGAAGATACTTATTTCAAAACCAGTATTGACAAAGGACAAATTTTGAGATATGGCGAAAACCCACACCAAAAAGGATTTTTCTTTGGCGAATTTGACAAAATGTTTACCAAATTACACGGCAAAGAATTATCATACAACAACTTGTTAGACGTTGATGCTGCAGTGAATTTGATTTTAGAATTCAAAAATAACGAGCCTACTTTTGCCATCTTGAAACACAACAATGCTTGCGGATTGGCAACGAGAAACAATATGAAAGATGCTTATCTTGCTGCATTGGCAGGCGACCCAACTTCAGCTTTTGGAGGGGTTTTAATTGCTAATGGAAACATTGATGAAGCCACAGCAAAAGAAATTAACAGTCTTTTCTGCGAAGTAGTAATAGCAGCAAGTTATGATACAGCAGCGATTGCTATTTTATCCGAAAAGAAAAACAGAATCATCTTGGTTCAACATGATGTTGAATTACCAAACCGCCAAGTAAGGACCTGTTTGAACGGACTTTTGGTTCAGGACAAAAACAATGTCACTGATGCAAAAGAAGATCTAAAAGTGGTAACTAACACAGTACCGACAACTCAAGAAATTAACGATTTATTATTTGCTTCGAAAATTTGTAAAAATACCAAATCAAACACTATTGTATTTGCAAAAAACAGTACATTAGTGGCATCGGGAACTGGTCAAACTTCACGAGTTGAT
>CANJDA010000213.1 GCA_947472705.1 Flavobacteriaceae bacterium | reverse complement strand
GCTTTATAGCTTCATCAGTAGACGGAAACACTACCACTCTGGGTCGTGGAGGTTCCGATTATACTGCAGCTATTATCGCAGCTGCTGTTAAAGCCGATGTTTTAGAAATTTGGACGGATGTAAACGGAATGTTTACTGCTAATCCAAAGATTGTAAAACAAGCCCAACCGATAGAAACCATTTCCTATCAAGAAGCCATGGAGTTATCGCATTTTGGAGCCAAAGTGTTATATCCGCCAACAATTCAGCCAGTATTAAAAGACAGTATTCCCATTTTTATCAAAAATACTTTTGAACCAGAGGCTTACGGCACCCTTATTTCACATAATCCAAATGCGGGAAGTAATCCCATTAAAGGAATCTCCCATATTGACAACATTGCATTGCTTACACTAGAAGGCTCTGGAATGGTTGGGGTTGCGGGTTCTTCTAAACGTTTATTTGAGGTTTTATCTAATAAAAATATCAACGTGATTTTTATCACTCAAGCTTCCTCAGAGCATTCTATTTGTATTGGTATACTCAACATCGATGCTGATAAAGCCAAAGCAGCCATTGATAAAACGTTTGAAATCGAAATATCACAAAACAGAGTGGATCCTTTTTCTACGATACAAGGATCCACTCTGTTTTGAAATCGAAATATCACAAAACAGAGTGGATCCTTGTATCGTAGAAAAAGATTTATGCATTGTTGCCCTTGTTGGTGAAAGCATGAAAAACCACCAAGGCATCAGCGGTAAAATGTTTAGTACTTTAGGTAAAAATAACGTTAATATTCGTGCCATAGCACAAGGTGCTTCTGAAAGAAACATCTCTGTAGTTATCAATGAAAAAGATGTTAAAAAAGCCTTGAATACACTCCACGAACGCTTCTTTGAAGACAACACCAAACAGCTGAATTTGTTTGTAATGGGTGTGGGTAATGTAGGCGAAAAATTCATAGATCAAATCAGTCAACAAAAGAAATTCCTAAAAGAGAACCTTAAAATAAATCTTCGTGTGATTGCCATGGCCAATTCACGCAAAATGGTATTTGATGAAGAAGGTATCAACCTAGCCGATTGGAAAGCTAAGCTTGATCAAGGTGAAACAGCAAATGTGTCCCATTTTATTGCAAAAGTAAAAGACTTAAATTTACGCAACAGTATCTTTGTAGATATTACAGCCAACTATGAAGTAGCAGGGATTTATGACCAATTCTTATCACAAAACGTTGCCGTGGTAACCTGTAATAAAATTGCTTGTTCGTCAGAATATAACAATTATAAAAACCTTAAAAACCTTTCTCGTAAATACAATGCACCTTTCTTATTTGAAACCAATGTGGGTGCTGGACTTCCTATCATAGATACCCTAAAACACTTGATTGCTTCTGGCGATAAAGTCAATAGAATTAATGCGGTGTTATCAGGAAGTTTGAATTTTATCTTCAACAACTTTAGCGAAACTTACAACTTCCATGATGTAGTAAAAGAGGCAGGGGTTCAAGGATTTACAGAACCTGATCCAAAAATTGATTTAAGCGGTGTGGATGTGGCTCGAAAGATATTAATCTTAATTCGTGAAAGCGGTTATGAAATGGAAATGGACGATATTGCTAACAATTCGTTCCTTCCAAAGGAGTGCATGGAAACCACCAATAATGATGACTTTTTTAAATCGCTAACCAAGCATGCAAGCCATTTTGACAATCTTTTGGTGGAAGCCAAAGCAAAAAACAGCCGATTAAAATTTGTAGCCTCTTTTGAAAATGGTAAAGCCAGCGTTGGTTTACAGTTCATTCCTTCAGATAGTCCGTTTTATAACTTAGAAGGAAAAGACAATATCGTTCAGTTCTATACTGATCGCTATGTTGACCAACCCTTATTAATCAAAGGTGCCGGTGCTGGTGCTGCGGTTACAGCCTCTGGTATTTTTGCCGATGTAATCCGAATTAGAAATGTATAAGCCATGAACGAAATCAAAATATTCTGCCCTGCCACTATCGCCAATCTCAATTGCGGATTTGACGTAATGGGTTTATGCCTTGAAGGTATTGGTGACGAAATGGTGTTTCGAAAAGTACCTGAAAAAGGTGTCAGAATTACCAAAATCACAGGCGCTGATTTGCCTTTGGAAACGGATAAAAACGTAGCTGGTGTTGCCGCATTAGCCTTAGTTAACGCTGTTAATCCCGACTTTGGTTTTGAAATCGAAATACACAAGAAAATAAAAGCCGGTAGCGGTATCGGTAGCTCTTCTGCCAGTGCCGCGGGAGCCGTTTATGGTATCAATGTGTTATTAGGCAACCCCTTTTCCAAACATCAATTAATTGATTTTGCAATGAAAGGCGAAGCCTTAGCTAGTGGCAGTGAGCATGCCGATAACGTTGCGCCTTGTATTCTAGGTGGATTTACTTTAGTTCGTGGTTACAATCCTTTAGATGTTATCAAAATCAAAAGCCCAAGCGAAATGTATGCCGTAGTACTGCATCCGCAAATTGAATTAAAAACTTCCGATTCTAGAGCCGTGCTATCGCCTACTGTACCTTTGAAAGAGGCTATTACACAATGGGGAAATTTAGGCGGATTGATTGCCGGACTTTACACTTCTAGTTACGAACTCATAGGCCGCTCTTTACAAGATGTAATTATAGAACCTATGCGTAAAAAACTGATTCCTGGTTTTGATATTACTAAAAACTCAGCACTTGATGCTGGTGCCTTAGGCGCAGGTATTTCGGGAGCCGGACCTTCTATTTTTTCTTTATGCAAGGGGCAAGCTGCAGCCGAGAAAGTAGCCTATGCCATGAGTAACGCCTTTTTAGAAACTGGAATCCCTTTTGATATGCATGTGTCACGTGTGAATGAAGAAGGAGTTAAAATAATTACGAATTAAGACCCGAGCCTTAGGTGAACGGAGTGTAACTAATTACTCGAGTTAAGATGAAATACTTTAGTTTAAATAATAATGCCCCGAAAGTAAGTTTTGAACAAGCTGTGGTTTTAGGATTAGCGCCCGATAGAGGATTGTATTTTCCAGAAAAAATTGCACCACTACCCAACTCTTTCTTTGAAAATATCGAGAGCTTATCTCATGAAAAAATTGCCTATGAAGCCATAAAACAATTTGTAGGCGATGAAATTCCAGAAGCTGAACTGAAACGCATTATAGCCGAAACACTTTGCTTTGACTTTCCTTGTGTGCCCGTAGATGATAATATCTATTCGTTAGAACTATTTCACGGACCCACCATGGCATTCAAAGATGTAGGTGCCCGATTCATGTCGAGATGCTTAGGGTATTTCAACCGGAATGATGACAAAAAAGTAACGGTATTAGTTGCCACCTCAGGCGATACAGGCGGCGCTGTGGCTAGTGGGTTTTTAGGGGTAAAAGGTGTTGAAGTGATTATATTATATCCTTCAGGTAAAGTTAGCGAAATACAAGAACGTCAACTAACTACACTTGGGCGAAATATAAAAGCTTTAGAGGTTGATGGCGTATTTGATGATTGTCAGGATATGGTAAAAAAAGCCTTTCTTGATGAAAGCTTAAAAGAACACAACCTTACCTCTGCCAATTCTATTAACATCGCGCGTTGG
>CANJDA010000212.1 GCA_947472705.1 Flavobacteriaceae bacterium | reverse complement strand
TATATTTGCCGCCCGACTATATTGTCACAGTTCCTTGTTTACCAACTTAAATGTCTAAACTTGCCGCCGAAGATAAATTTTTAGATTTATCAGATTATGGAAGGTCTTTCGGAAGATTTATTGCCCATCAATTAAAAGATACTTGCTTTACTCCTATTCATGTTACTTTACTTTTCGGACTTTCGGGATTGATCGCTATTTATTGCATCCTTACTAATCATTATCTCCTCGCAGGATTTTTTATACTTTTAAAATCGGGCATTGATGCTGCCGATGGCGAATTGGCTCGTTTGAAAAAAACACCTTCTTATTCGGGAAGATATCTGGACAGTGTGTTTGATATCGTTCTGAACTTCTTTTTTTTGATGGCTATTTGCTATGTTTCCGAAACTTCTATTTGGTTCACTATTATGGCCTTTATTGGTATCCAATTGCAAGGAACTTTATACAATTACTATTATGTGATTTTGAGAACTAAATCGGTTGGTGGGGATAGTACAAGCAAAATATTCGAATACAAAACACCCAAAGCTTTGCCAGGAGAGAGACAACAATCGGTCAACATTTTATTTGGAATTTACACCATCGTTTACGGTGCCTTCGACAAAATTATTCATGCTTTAGACCAAGAAGCTTATAAAGTAAAAAGCTTTCCTAATTGGTTCATGACTTTGCTTTCTATCTATGGATTGGGATTTCAATTATTAATCATTGCCTTGATGTTGCCATTGGGATTAATAGAATTCATTATTCCGTTTTTTATTGCTTATACGATACTAATTTTTGTATTAATTGGTATTCGAAAAGTTTTTATTAAATAAAAAAGTCCTGAATATAGACTTTATCTAAAAGTATAGACAAATACGTATATACTTTTTAACTTAAATACTTCTTTAAGATAATTTATTAGAAAACTAAAAACAGCACCAAAAATATTTTTGATGCTGTTTAATTTATCTATTTTAGTTTAATAATCTTTATCGACTATTTTTAGAACTTGTCCTATGTTTTTAATTATTGAGAAATCAATAAAGATTTAGTAACTGTTTCTCTATCGGTGGTTACTTTTAAAAGATACACACCTGCTTTCAATCCGTTGGTAGAAAAACTAATAGATTGTTGCACTTGATTGTTTACAGTATCGTGGTATATTTCACTTACTTTTTGACCGTTTATGTTGTAGATTACCATGGTTACATAGGAAGCATATCCTAAGGTAAATTCCACTGTGGCATTTCCTCTTACTGGGTTAGGATACACTACAAAGTTAGTAGCCGCATCAGCAGAAATAGGAGCAGCAGCTGTTTTTGTCGTTAGATTACATGGACATGATAAGTACCCTAAATTGGAGGTTCCATTATCATAGTTTCTGTTGACAGCATCCAAAGCGGTATTGATTTGGTCAGCCGTATAAGCAGTAGCCCCCCCTCCTAAAAAGGTATTGGCTATGGTCAATAATTCGATTACTGATTTTCCAGCAAATACACCTGAAGAAACAACTAAGCTTCCTAATGATGTAGTAGATGGAGAAAACGCTGGATTAGTATCAAAACCTAATGACAATGTTAATGCGATTGTATGACCCGCTAAAACATTTGAATAGGATTTAGCTGTTGGGTTAGTAAGCGTTCCAGCATTTAGAGCTCTTGGTGTTGTTCCTGATGGTAAAAATGCTTTAACTGCAGCAGCTGTTGTGAATTTTAAGAATCTTGTTCCTGAACCTATTTGTAAACCTGTTGGGAATTTAGACGCAAAATTACTTGCTAAATAACATCCCCAGTTTCCACCTGAACATGCTGCACCATAACCTCCCGGAGTTACCGTAGTAAATCCTTGGCAAGATTGTAGAGTCAATGTTACACTTGAAGAAACTGTACATCCGTTAGCATCAGTAACTCTAACTGTCCATGTTCCTACTGGTAAATATGCTGTAGCACTTGTTTGTACCGGATTAGTATTCCATGAGTAGGAATATGGAGCTGTTCCACCTGCTGGTGTAGCTGTTCCTGTTCCTGTTCCACCATAACAAAGTACTTGAGTTCTTACTGTAGCTACAGATAAAACTGTAGGTTGAGTAACTGAAACACTCACGTTTGTAGTACATCCTTTAGCATCGGTAATTACTGCGGTATAATTTACGCCTGGTGCTAAACTTCCTCTAATGAAAGAAATACTTTGGTTATCCCATAAAATAGTGTATGGAGCAGTTCCTCCTGCTGGAGTAATAGTAGCTGAACCATTGTTTGCTCCAAAACAAGTAACGTTTGTAATTGAAGAAGAAGAACTTAATAATGTTGGTTGATTAACTATTACGCTAAAATCAACAGCACACCCAAGGCTATCAGTAACAGTAACTGTGTAGCTTCCTGCAGTCAATCCTGTAATGGTGCTATCAGTACTTCCATTTGCCCAAGCAAAAGTATATGGTCCTACTCCACCAGAAATAGCAGCACTGTTAATAGTTGCTGTTCCGTTACTTCCTCCAAAACATGATACTACTGTGCCAGACACGCTAGCTGAAATAGCAACAGGTTCTAAAACGTTAAATTGTGCAGGTCCTGAAGATACAACACCATTAGCATCAGTAACGATTGCAGTATAAGTACCAGCTCCTAAACCTGTAAATTGATATGAATTATTTTCAACAGAGCCCGAAGCAGCAACAGAAATAGCATCTTTAAATAATTCAAAATGATAAGGAGCTAAACCTCCTGTAACAGTAACAGTTACTGCTCCATTCAAATAACCATGACAAGTTACATTTGACGTGATTTGAATATCATAAGAACGGTTTGAATTACAATCTAAATATCCTTGATCAACAGTTCCATTATCATAGTTCTCATTGATTGCAGTAGCAGTAGCGTTTAAGTCTGATAAATCTCCTTCTACACAACCACCAATAACTTGATTAGCATAAGCTAAAAATTCAGCAACTGTCATACCTGCATGAGCACCTGATAAAATTGGTAAAGAACCAAAACCAGTAGTACTTGATGAGAAATCGGCATCATAAGCATCAAAACCAGCAGCCAAAGCCACGGCTAATACTTGAGATGCTAACGTATTGTTTATTGAACCCGCAGCATCAACAATTACACCCGATAATAAAGCAGGAGTTCCTCCTGAAGGAAGAAAATCTTCTACGGCTTGCGAACTGGTGAAACTTAAGGTATTTTCACCACATCCAATAGTAATTCCATCTGGGAAAGCAGCTTCAAAATTAGCATCGCGATAACATCCTGGATTATTTCCACTACAGGTTGTTCCCCAACCACCAATGGTAAAGGTCTTAAACTGTCCCTGACAATTTTGGGCAGATACATTAGATATCCCTAAAAGGAACATCACAAAAAGGCTTAGAGTTAAACTTTTTTTCATTTATAAAGTATTTAGTTTTAAATAAACGGAAACTATTTCCGTTTATGATTAATAAAAAAATGGGGGCTTTTTTGAAGCAGCGAAACTAAAATAATACAAATCTATCCCAATAATTTTCCTCTAAAAAACCTAAATAATCGATAAAATGCATTTTCTATTAAATCTGAATCTTTTAATCGGATATTTACAAAATCAGGAGTGCATTTTACCGAT
>CANJDA010000211.1 GCA_947472705.1 Flavobacteriaceae bacterium | reverse complement strand
TGTCCTATTTATACCTTAATTCGCAATACCAATATTTGAATTCACTTTCATATGAACAACGTATTGCTGAACTTGCCATGAATACTGACCGTGCCGACGTAATTATACCTGCTACCCGTATTTACTTAAATGCTATGAAGTGGAGTGGTGCCCGTCATTTGTTTGTGCCAAAAATTGGACTTTCAGATGGAATTGTGAAAGCCATGTATTATGGAAAAATTTAAACATCCAAATCAAACATTTTTTTCAAAAGCTCTAAGTTTGGATTAATTTCTACCAAACGATTATATTTATCTTGATTAGTAAAGGCTTTTTTGGATACCAAAGCTTCATTTACTTTAACATGAATTTGAATATCGTGGTTGTGTAGTTTACCTCTTAAATAACCCAAAAGCTCCGGTCTTTCTTTTTCAAAATCAATTTTTGAACTCTCATTTGGTAACTCGTGAATGATGGTAGTGCCATCAAGCGTTGGATCATTAATGGTTAATAAGGAAGCAATAATTCTGTACCCTTTGTCTTCCATGCGCTGTGCATATTTGAGCCATTGTTCCAACATTTCGGTTTCGGTAAACGATTCACTAGGTAAATGAGTGTCTTCTTTAACGGTAGTTTTAAGAGTTTCAGCCATTTCTTTTTTGGCTCTAATACTGGCTAGCGATAAAGCAGAAACTTTAGTTTGGCTAGGTGCTGATATTTGTGGATTCTCAGTAGATGGCTGAGTAATTTCAATTGAAGGCTCTTCAGCTTTGACTTCTACAATTTCTTCAGTTTGTTGAGATGGTATTTCTTTTGGACTAACTTCTTCTACTGTATCAACAATTTGGATATCCGTCTTTATATTCTGGACTTCTTTTATTGAATAACTATTGTTGCGAAAGTAAGTGGCCGGAATTATAAAGTTATCTTTTTTTTTTCTCCATCAAAGGTGATGGAGGCAATTTGCATTAAGGCAAGTTCAACCAGTAGCCGCTGGTTTTGACTGCTTTTGAATTTCAAATCACTATCGTTAGCTATATCTATACCTTTCAGTAAAAAGTCTTGTGATACTTTTTGAGCTTGTTGCCCGTATAATTGTTGTGCAGCTTCTCCCATTTCCAATAAAGAAAGGGTTGCTGGATTTTTGGCTACCAATAAATCTCTGAAATGCGAAGCTAATCCAGCAATAAAATGATGACCGTCAAAACCTTTGGATAAAATATCATTATAGGCCAACAAAACTTCTGGAATTTTATTTTCCAAAATCAAATCGGTCATGTTGATGTAGGTCTCGTAATCCAAAACATTTAAGTTCTCGGTTACAGCTTGGCGTGTTAAGTTATTGCCACAATAGGAAACAACTCTATCAAATATAGATAATGCATCACGCATGGCACCATCGGATTTTTGCGCAATGATGTGTAAAGCATCGTCTTCAAAAACGACACCTTGACTGGTGGCAACTTCTGCCAAATGTTCTTTAGCATCTTTTACCGTAATGCGTTTGAAATCAAAAATTTGACAACGGGATAGGATGGTTGGAATGATTTTGTGCTTTTCGGTCGTAGCCAAAATGAAGATGGCATGCTTTGGCGGTTCTTCCAAAGTTTTCAAGAAAGCATTAAACGCTGCCGAAGATAACATGTGTACCTCGTCAATGATATACACTTTATACTGTCCTGTTTGTGGAGGTATGCGAACTTGGTCAATCAGATTCCGAATATCATCTACTGAATTGTTTGAAGCGGCATCCAACTCAAAAACGTTGAAAGCAAAATCTTCAAACGGGTCATCATAACCAGGTTGGTTAATTTTACGGGCCAGAATACGCGCACAAGTCGTTTTTCCAACACCTCTTGGGCCAGTAAATAATAGGGCAGAAGCCAAGTGATTGCTTTCTATGGCATTGAGTAAAGTATTGGTAATAGCTTGTTGACCAACAACGTCTTTAAACGTTTGCGGACGGTACTTACGCGCTGATACTACAAATTGTTCCATTAGCATTTTACTGGATTACAAATATAGAATTTTTGTTGGTTTGGTTCTTTCGTAATTAGGTTAATTAAGGAAAACTTTTCCACAATTTATTAATAGTTTTTGCAATACCTAATTTCCTATCTTTGCCCCGCAGACCGCCTTATCGCTGCCGAGTAATCGGGAGAGGAAAGTCCGGACACCACAGAGTAGCATAACGGGTAACGCCCGTCCGTTGAAAGGCGAGGACAAGTGCAACAGAAAGCAAGTACAGTTTGGCTGTAGTGAAACCAGGTAAACTCTATGCGGTGAAATTCCAAGTATATCGGCATTTAAGGATTACTCGTCCGTTGTCGAAGGGTAGGAAGCTCGAGCCAATAAGTAATTGTTGGTCTAGATAAATGATAAGGCTCTGATTTTTCAGAGACAGAATCCGGCTTATAGGTCTGCTTTTTTTTTATTCTTCTTTTAAATCAAATTCAAAGAAAGTAAATACTGAACCACCATAGTTTTTTTGGAACGAATAATTGGCCATGAGGTCCAACTTGGTATATTTAGAATGTTCTACCACAAGCATTCCTTCTTCATCTAACAATTCGTTTTCAAAAATGAGTTCAATAATTTTCTCGAATTCTTTCTGACTCATACCATAAGGAGGGTCAGCAAAAATGATGTCATAGTTACCGCTATGTTTTTCTAAAAATTTGAATACATCACTTTTAATTGCTGTAATATCAAAGTCAAATTCCTTAGCTGTTTTTTTGATGAAATTTACACAACCCATATCACCATCTACACAAAGAATTGGGGAACATCCGCGTGAAGCAAATTCATAACTAATGCTTCCGGTTCCGGCAAAAAGTTCCAATATTTTCAGTTCCGAAAAATTAAAATGATTGTTTAATACATTGAAAACAGCTTCTTTGCTCATGTCAGTCGTGGGACGAACAGGAAGATTTTTGGGTGGTGCAATGCGTCGGCCTTTGTATTTGCCCGAGATAATTCTCATGAGTGTAAGAGGATAAAGTGTTCGCGGTTTTCAGTTTCCGAAAATTTATTCGACATAAAACTTACATCAAACAATGAAACGTTGCGTACATATTTATAGGCAATTTCATAATGTACATCGCCTTCAGTAATTTTACCCAATAACTCCAATTTGAAATTTTCTGGATTCAGATGCAATTGCTCTGCAGTGAATAAGATATAGTAAAGAAAATCTTCGGGTGTTTTATAATCAAACGAATTGTAGAGTTGAAGTTTTTGATTTTGAATAATAACAATTTCAAAATGCGTATCGCTTACATGCACAAACATTTTTCTTTCTTCATTGTTTTTGGAAACTTCCAAAAGTTTTTGAATCAAAATGGTATTAGCATGCTTGTAATCAAAAGTACCAAACTGATCAATAAAATAATTATTCATATTCACATACGGAATATATACATTGTTCATTTCATAATTTGGTAATTCATCAAAAGCAAAGAAATCGGTTTCAAAAACCTTGGTGTTGAACTGTAAATAGCTTCCAAGATATTCTTCGTCAAACAAAGCTGTAGGCACAAAAGTCGATAAATTATTACTGTGAATAATAACAATATCATCATAACTGGCTTTGAGTTCAGGATGATTTTGAAATGC
>CANJDA010000210.1 GCA_947472705.1 Flavobacteriaceae bacterium | reverse complement strand
TTATTCAAATGGAGAGTTGCACTTCGGCGAAGGCGGTGTTGATGATGCTGAAGATGCGGATGTTATTTTACACGAATTAGGACACGGAATCCATGATTGGATTACTAATGGTCATTTATCTCAAACTAATGGTTTAAGTGAGGGCTTTGGAGATTACTGGGCTGTTTCATATAGCAGAAGCTTAAATCAATGGGCATCATCTACAGATGAATATAATTATGTTTTCAGTTGGGATGGGCACAATGAATGGTGGCCTGGTAGAATGACTAATACCACTAAATTATATCCAGGTGATTTAGATGGAGAAGTACACGATGATGGTGAAATTTGGGCAGCGGCTTGTATGGAGATTTATGATGCTATTGGAAAAACTGAAGCGGATACTTCTATTTTAGAAGGAATATCAACTACAACTTCTTCAACAAACCAACAAAATGCTGCTCGAGCTGTTAGAACTGCTGCAATAAATTTAAACTATTCATGTGCAGATATTCAAGCTATGACAACTATATTTTCCAATCGAGGTTATGTCATGCCAGCTTTAGTATTAACAATGGCAGCTATGGCAAACCAAACGGTACAAGCTGATGTGAGTAATACGTATACTTTGCCGAGTTATGCTTCTTTAGCTAACCCTATTAATGATAATTGTGATGCTGGGTTAACACAGTCGCCAACAACTGGAACTGTTTTAGCACCTGGAACTTATACTATCACTATGGTAGCAACCAGCGGTGCTTCTTCAGTTACAAGAACATTCCAACTCACTATTTTACCTTTCCTAGGTCTAAATGAATCTGTGAAAAATAATTTTGTTTTGTATCCAAATCCAGCTAGCACAGTTTTAAACCTTAAAGGTGATTTTGACGCAAATGAAACTATTACAATCTACAATATGTTAGGACAAACAATCATTAGAAAAACCTTAAATGCTAATGAAGAAAGCATAGATGTTTCTACTTTAGCAAGAGGTGTGTATAATGTCTATTTCAATAATGCCAAGGCTACCTATAAATTTGTAAAAAACTAAATTAAATTAAATCTAATAGTAAAGCCACAATGTGAAAGCATTGTGGTTTTCTTTTTTAAGTCTATACCAATAAATCCTAACCAACTTTGTAACTTTGCTGCTTTCAATTATAAAAAAATGACCAAAAAACAAATCATTGACAATTTTGATCCAAGTCAGCCAGGCTTAGCCGATGCTACTGTTTTTGGATTACCCTTTTCAGCTGAACAATCAGAAATTATTATCATTCCAGTACCATGGGAAGTAACTGTAAGCTATGGGGCAGGAGCTTCTGAAGGTCCGAATGCAATTCTTGACGCTTCTTTTCAAGTTGATTTAAATCATCAAGATTTTCCTGAGTTATGGAAGTTGGGAATTTATATGGATGATGCACCAGCACATTGGGCTACCAATTCAGATAAATACAAAGCTTTAGCACAACCTATAATTGAAATGTTGGAAAGCGGAGAAGCTATAGAAACCTATCCAGCCTTGCAAGCTGATTTAGATAAAATCAATAAGGTATGCCGTGAGTTGCATTCCGAAGTAAAAGAAAAAGTACTGTATTGGATGCAAAAAGGCAAAAAAGTAGCCCTTATTGGTGGAGATCATTCTACACCACTCGGTTATTATGAGGCTTTAGCTTCTATACATGATAACTTCGGAATACTGCATCTCGATGCCCACATGGACTTACGCATTGCCTACGAAGGGTTTACTTATTCTCACGCTTCCATTATGTATAATGCATTGCAAATTCCTCAAATATCAAAAATTGTCCAAGTAGGTATTCGAGATTTTTGTGAGCAAGAAGTAGAAGTAGTTAAAAAGGCAAACGGAAGAGTACTAGTTAATACCAGTGCTGATTTGCAAGCCGAAGTATTCAACGGAAAAACATGGGCACAACAATGTGATGCTATTATAGCTTCGCTTCCCCAAAAAGTTTGCATCAGTTTTGATATCGATGGAATGTTTCAATGGTATGCACCCAATACAGGAACTCCAGTGCCTGGTGGATTCTCTTATGAACAAGCTACGTATTTATTCAATAAATTAGCCGAAAGTGGTAAAGAAATAATAGGATTTGATTTAGTTGAAGTTGCTCCAGGTGAAACTGATTGGGATGGCAATGTAGGTGCTCGAATGCTCTTTCATATGTGTGGTATCCTTGCCAAAAACAACAGATTAAATGTTGGGCAAAGAATCAACTTTCAACGACAGTAAGATATACAAATAGTATTTTTTCATAGAAACCTTCAATCATATATAGCTTGAGGGTTTTTTATTTACATTTGATAATCAATTGTCTTCTAAATGAAAAAAGCAAAAAAAATAATTCTATTCATACTAACACTTATAATCCTATTAGTGTTAATTGTTTTTGGTTACCTCCAATACACCAAACCCAAATACCAAGGTGAATTGTCATTAAACGATATCAGTAAACAAACCACCGTCTACTTTGACGACTATGGTATCCCTCATATTTATGCCGAGAATCAAAAAGATGCTATGATAGCGCTAGGCTATGTTCATGCGCAAGATCGATTATGGCAAATGGAACTCCTCCGACGTATAGCTCCAGGAAGACTTTCAGAAATGTTTGGAAATCCTACACTAAAAACAGATAAATTTTTTGCAGGTATAGGTATTGATGAAAACTCTGCAAAAGCAGTGTCTCAATTAGATAAAAAATCACAAACCTATATTTTGGCCAATGCTTATCTTGATGGTATCAATCAGTATTTAGATGAAGGAACCACACCCATAGAGTATACCTTATTAGGACTTAAAAAAGAAAAGTTTACACTAAAAGATATCTACAACATTTTTGGTTTTATGTCTTTCAGTTTTGCCATGGGGCAAAAAACAGACCCTTTGCTTACAGATATTCGTGACCGTTTCGGGATGGAATATCTTAATGACTTCTCCATTCATGGTGAAAATAGTACAAAGCAATTGAAATGTTTTAAAGGAGAATGTAAAGACTATGCCAAGATATCGAAAACGATAGCAGCTTTGCTTGAAAATTCCCCAGTTCCAGCTTTCATAGGTAGTAACAGTTGGGTGATTAGTGGCGCCAAAACCAAAAATGGCAAAGTCATTTTAGCTAATGATCCTCACATTATGTATTCGCAACCAGGCACATGGTATGAAGCTCATATTTCTTGCCCGGATTATGAGATGTATGGCTACTATATTGCAGGTACCCCTTTTCCCTTATTGGGCCATAATCGTAACTATGCGTATGGTCTAACTATGTTTGAAAATGATGATGTTGATTTCTTCCAAGAAGAGGACAATCCTAATAACCCAAAGCAATACAGTACAGTTGAGGGCTTTAAAAATTATACGTATTCCCAAAAAATCATTAAAGTAAAAGACAGTGCCGATGTTAAATTAAACATCAAAACAAGTCAACATGGTCCAATTATGACAGGTTTATTAGATGGATTACCAACTAAAAAATCGGTAGCGATGTCATGGATTTACACCCAACAAAAGAATCAAATTCTAGAGGCTGTATACTATTTGTCTCATGCAAAAAATTTAGAAGACTTTCATAAATATATCGAATTGGTCAAAGCAC
>CANJDA010000209.1 GCA_947472705.1 Flavobacteriaceae bacterium | reverse complement strand
TGTTTGGGATACTAGAAGTGCCGATGGGTATTCTTGTGGAGTAGAATACATCGAGAATGTTCAAACTATTGATTATCCGCATTACTTTACTCCTAATGGAGATGACATACATGACACTTGGAATGTACATGGGCTCGAAAATAGACCTTCAAGATTATACATCTTTGATAGAAATGGAAAATTAGTAAAACAGCTTAGCCTTTCAGGTGAAGGTTGGGATGGCACTTACAATGGCCATGAATTACCTTCAACAGATTATTGGTTCAGAGTAGAATATTTAGATGGTGATCAATGGAAAGAATTTAAATCCCATTTTTCGTTGAAAAGATAGTTTAGTGAGGTAATTTATCTTTTAAAACTCCATATAAAAAAGTTCCAAAAACGGCTCCAAATAATATTAATCCAACACTTAAAAAACCTGAACCTAAAAGAATAAAAATTGGGCCAGGACAAGAACCAACCATAGCCCAACCTAGTCCAAAAAGAGTTCCTCCTATCAAATAACGAGCGTTACCTTTTTCTTTATCTTCAATAAAAATTGGGTTGCCTCCTACATCTTTAATGTTTTTTCTTTTTATAATTTGAATACCTAAAACCCCAGTCGCAATAGCTACCATAATAATACCATACATGTGAAAGGATTGAAATTGAAACATTTCATAGATGCGATACCAAGAAACAGCTTCAGCTTTGGTTAACACTATCCCGAAAATAAATCCTACTATTAAAAATTTAAATAACTTCATTGCTTAGAAAATTAGAGGTAAAATAAAATGAGCCATGATGAGTCCGCCTATAAAGAAACCAATCACCGCTTTTAATGAAGGTAACTGAAGGTTACTCATGCCCGAAATAGCATGTCCAGAGGTACAACCTCCTGCATATCGAGATCCAAAACCAATAAGGATTCCTCCAATAATAAGAATCAAAATCATTTTTACTGAAGAAAAAACTTGACTACCAAACAATGCATCGGGCAAAATTTTTCCATTTGGAGCATCAATACCCATTACTGTTAATTGTTCAATTGTATTTGGATTTAAAGTAACATTAGAGGCATCATTTAAATAATGAACAGCAACATATCCTCCAATCATAGCCCCAATGACTACAGCAAAATTCCATCGTTGCGATTTCCAATCCCAATTAAAAAATGGCACTTTCTTACCAATGCCTGTCATAGCACATAACGACCTAAGGTTAGATGAAATCCCAAAAGATTTTCCGAAATAAATAAGCGTGAGCATTATTAGGCCAATTAAAAATCCTGCAATTGACCAATGCCATGTATGAGTAATGTATTCCATTTGGATATTTTTTTTACAAAAATAACAATATAAACCATTTCTAATAGCAATCTTATTTGCCAAAATAAAGTATTTTTGACATCATTTAAATAAATGGAAAATGAAAAATTATGCAATAGAAATAAAATGGGGTATTCGCTTTACTTTATTGGTATTGGCATGGGCTATTGGCGAAAAACTGATTGGTTTACACGATACCTATATTGCAGATTATGCTCTTTATACCAATCTTTTTGCACTACCTGCCTTACTCTTTTTTACCTTGGCATTGAAAGAAAAAAAGAAGTATTTTTATAACGGTCAATTAACTTGGGCACAAGGATTTGTTAGTGGTTTAGTGCTTTCATTTATCATAGCATTATTTACCCCCTTAACTCAATACGTTATTTACAAAAGCATTACACCACATTTTTTTGAAACCATTATTGCTTATAAAACAAAGAGTCCACTCATTAAATTTCATATACCAATTAAAGTAGCATTGCAATATTTTAATTTAAAAACTTATATGATGCAAAATACTTTTAGTAATTTATCAATGGGAATCATAACTGGTGCAATTGTTTCCTTATTCATCAGAAATAAAAAATAATTAGCATGGTTATTGTGTTAATCGGAAAAACTTATTTATCAATGAAAAAAATAATCAAATTCACTTTATTTGTAACTGTGATTTCTTTTTTCACAGCTTGTGTGAGTACTAAATCTACATTAAAAAATGTAGATGATAATGCTCCTATTCCTACTCTAACCAAAGACAATACTTTTTTGTTAACCGAATATAGCAAAGACAAAAAATATGGTTATAATCCAGATTATCCTGTAAATGTATTTTATAAAAATACCAAAGATGAAAACCTAAATGCCGAACGTTTTTTAAAAGCTTTGGCTGGACCTAAAGGAGAAAAAATCACATTTACAAAATTGGAAAGCTGTTGTCCTTTCCCTACCAAAAGATGTGAAATGGGAGCCGGTTTTCTTGATGTATACGAGCTACGATGGGAAGGTCAAAAGGAACCCATTAAACTTTATTTAAACATCTATGAAAGAGGTTATTTATTAGTTCCAGTAGGCTTAAGTATTAAAAAATAAGTTACCGAAATATCTGCAATAAACAATCAAATTATTCATAACTTAGCGGTCTTTAAATCCAAAAATTTATGAATATAAATTCCATTCCACAAATCAAGAATACTGATAGTGGAAATTTCTTTGTACTTGCAGGGCCTTGCGCTATTGAAGGCGAAGAAATGGCAATGCGAATTGCTGAAAAATTAGTCTCTATAACCGATAAATTAGAAATCCCATACGTTTTTAAAGGTTCTTTCAAAAAAGCGAATCGATCTCGAATTGATAGTTTTTCAGGAATTGGTGACGAAAAAGCCTTAAAAATCCTTCGTAAAGTTTCCGAATCTTTTCACATTCCCACCGTTACAGATATTCATACCAATGAAGATGCTGCAATGGCTGCTGAGTATGTAGATGTCTTGCAAATTCCAGCTTTTTTAGTACGTCAAACCGATTTAGTAGTAGCAGCTGCCAATACAGGTAAAGTCGTCAACTTGAAAAAAGGACAATTTATGAGTCCGGAAAGCATGAAACACGCTGTTCAAAAAGTTTTAGATTGCCAAAACCAAAATATTATGGTTACCGATAGAGGAACCATGTTTGGGTATCAAGATATGATTGTAGATTTTCGTGGAATTCCAACCATGCAAAACTATGCCACTACAGTTCTTGATGTAACCCATTCTTTACAACAACCCAATCAAACTGCAGGTGTTACCGGCGGAAGACCTGATATGATTGAAACCATTGCCAAAGCTGGAATTGCTGTTGGTGTTGATGGTATATTTATAGAAACTCATTTTGATCCTGCCAATGCTAAAAGTGATGGAGCCAATATGTTACATTTAGATTATTTTGAAGGATTGATGACCCGTTTGGTTGCTATTCGAAAAACAATAAATCAATTTTAAAATTACTAAATTACTTGCTTTGAAAAATACATTCTTCATATCAACCTTATTATTTATTGGATTTACTAATCTAATTAAAGCTCAGGAATCAACTACAATACCTATTAAATATACGGCTCATAATAAAGGTAAATTTTACATTTATTGGGGAGGTAACCGTGAAAATTTTAGTAAATCAGATATACATTTTACTGGGGCTGATTATGATTTTACTTTGTATGATGTAGAGGCACACGATAAACCTAAAGGGTGGCATATAGATTATATTAACCCGGCAAGAATGACTATTCCTCAGACAAATTTCAGAATAGGTTATTATTTAAGTGATCATTACAATGTCTCTATTGGTTTAGATCATATGAAATATGTAATG
>CANJDA010000208.1 GCA_947472705.1 Flavobacteriaceae bacterium | reverse complement strand
ATTTATTGCTTCTTTTAGCTTCACAAATAGTGAAAATAATGGCGCTTTTTAGTCCAAAAATCAAGCTTTTTGTTGATGGAAGAAAAACTGTTTTTGAAACATTATCCAAAAAAATTGGCCCAGTTGATAAAACGATATGGTTCCATGCCGCTTCTTTGGGTGAATTTGAGCAAGGTTTACCGGTGATGGAAAAGATAAAGCAAGAATATCCCAATCACAAAATTGTAGTGACTTTCTTTTCGCCTTCGGGCTATGAAGTTCGAAAAAGCAACACCATTGCTGATGTTACTGTTTATTTGCCTTTAGACACCAAATCAAACGCACAACGCTTTCTTAAATTGGTTCATCCTGATTTGGTTTTCTTTATCAAATATGAATATTGGCCGAATTATTTGAATGAATTGAAAAAGGCTGACATCAAAACCTATTTGATTTCAGGAATCTTTAGAGAAAATCAAGCCTTTTTTAAATGGTATGGTGGCTTTTACCGTAATGCTTTGAATACCTTCGACTACTTTTTTGTTCAAAATGAAAGTTCGAAAAAACTATTGCAAAGCATTGGTTACCAAAATGTAAAAATATCAGGCGATACAAGATTTGACAGAGTTGTTTCAATTTTGGACAGAGATAATTCTTTAGCTTTTATTGAACAATTTAAAAACAATACCACAACCATTGTAATTGGTAGTTCTTGGCCA
Organism: Flavobacteriaceae bacterium; assembly: GCA_947472705.1. Classification (GTDB taxonomy): domain Bacteria; phylum Bacteroidota; class Bacteroidia; order Flavobacteriales; family Flavobacteriaceae; genus Flavobacterium. Next base: position 2,993 of record CANJDA010000208.1, on the reverse strand, counting down.
AAAGACGAGACTTTACTCGTAAATTTCATCAATCAATCGAATGAAAATGTGAAGTTTATTATTGCTCCGCACAATATCAAAACGGAACAAATTCAGGAATTGAAAAATTCTATTTCAAAAAAGGCTGTTTTGTTTTCGGAAAAAGAAAATCAAAATTTGGCAGAATTTCAAGTATTTATTATAGACAACATTGGTATTTTGACTAAAATTTACAGCTATGCAGACATTGCTTATGTGGGAGGTGGCTTCGGAAACCCTGGAGTTCATAACCTTTTGGAACCAGCTACCTTCGGTATTCCGATTGTTGTTGGTCCCAATTACTCCCATTTTGCAGAAGCTACTGCTTTGGTAAATTTAGAAGGTTGCCTTTCTATTATAAATCAGAACGAATTGAATGATGCTTTCAATAATCTAATATCTAACGAAGATATACGGCATGAAAAAGGGCATATCTGTGAAACTTTTGTACAAATGAACAAAGGCGCTACTGATATAATCTTGAATCACATCCGTAACAATTAATATAAAACAAACACCTACATCCATAAACTTTTACTTTATGAAATTTTTAAAACTACTCGTATTATTCGTTTTTGTTCAAGTTAATGCTCAACAAGGCGGCATGTGGATTCCTTCATTATTAAAAGGGATGAACGAAAGTGAAATGAAAACCCTCGGTATGAAAATCACAGCCGAACAAATTTATTCTGTAAACAAATCAAGCATAAAAGATGCCGTTCCACAATTTGATGGAGGTTGCACTGCTGAAGTGATTTCGGATAAAGGTTTGATTTTAACCAATCACCACTGTGGTTTTGATGCGATTCAAAATCATTCCTCAGTAGAGCATGATTATTTAACCAATGGTTTTTGGGCTTATAAAATGGAAGAGGAATTGCCTAATAAAGGCATGATTGTGACTTTCATTGTTAAAATTGAAGATGTTACAACCAAGGTTTTAGATGGTGTTGCAACTTTGCCAAATGAAGCAGACAAGCAAAAGAAAATTCAGGATAACATTAGCAACCTAAATAAATCGTTACCCAAAGAAGCTTGGCAAGAAAACAGCATCAGAACCTTTTATGACGGAAATCAATACCTTCTTTTTGTAACTGAAACTTTTAAAGACATTCGTTTGGTTGGGGCACCACCAAGTTCTATTGGAAAATTTGGTTCGGATACTGATAATTGGGTTTGGCCACGCCATACTGGTGATTTTTCGATGTTCCGAATTTATGCCGATAAGAACAATCGCCCGGCAGAATATTCAGCCGATAATGTTCCGTATAAACCCAAATACTTCTTACCTATTTCTATCAAAGGTGTAAAAGAAAACGACTTTACTATGGTAATGGGTTACCCAGGAAGAACACAGGAATACCTTCCTTCATTTGCTGTTGACCAAATTGTGAATACGTTGAATCCGGCGAAAATAGAAGTGCGAGATGCTGCTTTGAAGGTGCAGGATGGATTTATGCGTAAAGACAATGCTATTAAAATACAGTATGCATCAAAATATGCTGGGGTAGCGAACTATTGGAAAAAATGGATTGGTGAGACTAAGGGGTTAAAGAAATCGGATGCCATTGCTATTAAACAAAAATTCGAAATAGATTTTAAAGAAAAAGTAACAAAAGCTGGCAAACAAGCAGAGTATGGAAACTTATTGAGTGATTTCGAAAAAAATTATGGCGAAATAAAAGACTATGCATTGGCCAGAGATTTATTCACAGAGATAGCCTTGCGTAATACAGAAATTCTGACTCTTGGCTACAAATTATACCAATTAGAGCAAATTTTCAACAACAAAGGAGAACAAGCTTTTAACGATAGGAGAAATACATTGGTTAATGGTTTGGGTGATTTTTATAAAGATTTTAATCCTAACGTAGATCAAAAAGTTTTTGAACAATTAATTGGTATTTATTCTAAAAAATATCCGAAACAGTTTTTACCAAGCGCTTTTGAGAACATTAATTCTGAAGCTTTAGCTAATGATGTTTTTACCAAATCACAACTGGTTTCGTATGATAAAATTAAAATATTATTAACAGGTGATTCTAAAACGGTTTTAGAAAACATCAATAAAGACAATGGATTCCAAGTAATCAAAACTATGGCTGATGGTTATTTGAAAAATGTTGCTCCCAAATATGATGAAATCAATTTAAAGAACATTGCTACTCAAAGAACCTACATGAAAGCTATATTGGAATTAAGTCCAAAATCCTCACGAATATTCCCAGACGCCAATAGCACTTTGCGAGTAACTTATGGTAAAGTAAAAGGGTATAAACCTAATGATGGCGTTACCTATGAACCTTTCACTTATCTTGATGGTGTGATAGAAAAATATGTTCCTGGTGATTATGAATTTGATGTACCCAAAAAGTTAATTGATTTATATAATGCTAAAGATTATGGCAATTATGGAAAAAATGGAAAAATGCCAGTTGCTTTTATCGCTACGAATCATACCACAGGAGGAAACTCTGGGAGCCCTGCTTTAGATGTTAGTGGAAATTTAATCGGCTTAAATTTTGATAGAGTATGGGAAGGAACGATGAGTGATATTTATTATTCGCCTGAAATTTGCAGAAATATAATGGTTGACATTCGTTATGTTCTTTTCATTGTTGACAAATTTGCTGGTGCTGAAAACCTGATTAAAGAGCTTAAAATTGTTTCAGAGAATAAAAAATAGTAAAAAAAATTAGTAATTCTGAATTTTGGCATGATTATTGTTAAGTTAAAGCCGAAGCAAAAATAGAGATTTTCAAAAAAAGTTAAATAAAAGTTTTTCTGAATAAAAAAATTTATATCTTTGCCTCGAATTAATAATTAACCTTTTATAATTAAGTAAGATGAAAAAAGTATTTTTAAGTTTAGCTGTTGTTGCTGCATTAACTGTAGTATCTTGTAAACAAGCTGAAGCTACTGACGCTGCTGCCACTGATTCAACTGCTGTTGAAGCTGTTGATACTGCTGCTGCT
>CANJDA010000207.1 GCA_947472705.1 Flavobacteriaceae bacterium | reverse complement strand
TTTTACCAACCCCTGTTTGACCCAAGAAAATAAAAGAACCTATCGGACGATTAGGGTCTTTCAATCCAGCACGATTACGTTGGATAGAACGAGCAATTTTCATTACCGCTTCATTTTGTCCAATTACTTTATTTTGAATCAGCTCTGGCAAATGGGCTAATTTATTGCTTTCTGTTTGCGCAATACGATTTACAGGAATACCTGTCATCATTGACACTACATCAGCTACGTTGTCTTCAGTCACTCGAATACGATTGTTTTTCGAATCTTCTTCCCATTGTTCTTGAGCAATAGACAAGTCTTTTTCTATACGTTTTTCGTCATCACGCAACTTGGCTGCTTCTTCATATTTTTGTCTCTTGACAACTGAATTTTTCAATTCGCGCACTTCTTCTAATTGACGTTCTAAATCCAAGATTTGTTTAGGCACATCAATGTTAGTGATATGAACACGTGAACCCGCCTCGTCTAAAGCATCAATTGCTTTATCTGGAAGAAAACGTTCCGACATGTATCTGTTGGTTAGTTTCACACAAGCCTCAATCGCTTCATCTGTATAAATTACATTGTGGTGGTCTTCATATTTGTTTTTAATATTATTCAAAATCGTAATCGTTTCTTCAACTGAAGTTGGCTCCACAATTACCTTTTGAAAACGTCTTTCGAGTGCTCCGTCTTTTTCAATATATTGGCGGTATTCATCTAATGTTGTAGCTCCAATACATTGTATTTCTCCTCTTGATAACGCAGGTTTAAACATGTTTGAAGCATCTAAAGAGCCTGTAGCTCCACCTGCACCAACTATAGTATGAATTTCATCAATGAAAAGTATAATATCTTCATTTTTTTCCAATTCATTCATTACGGCTTTCATTCGTTCTTCAAATTGACCTCTGTATTTGGTTCCAGCTACCAAGCTTGCCAAGTCAAGGGTTATAACTCTTTTGTTAAATAAAATTCGAGATACTTTTCTTTGAATAATGCGTAATGCCAAACCTTCGGCTATAGCCGATTTACCCACTCCAGGTTCTCCGATGAGCAAAGGATTATTTTTCTTTCTTCTACTAAGAATTTGAGAAACTCTTTCAATTTCTTTCTCTCGTCCAACAACAGGATCAAGTTTTCCCTCTTCGGCTAATTCTGTCAAATCACGACCAAAATTATCCAAAACAGGTGTTTTCGATTTCTTATTAGATTTATTTGCGGGATTGTTAAAACTGCTTTCTTTTAAGCTGTCATCTTGTCCTGCATCGTCGCCGTATGACTCATTTCTTGGTGTGTCATCTATATAATCTTCTTCGTTTGGTGTCATATTTAAATATTGTTCTTTAACTACATTATAGTCTACTTTAAGACGATGCAGTAGTTTGGTTGTTGGATCATTTTCATTTCGTAAGATGCATAGTAATAAATGCGCCGTGCTAATTGATGAGCTTTGAAAAACCTTAGCCTCTAAAAAAGTGGTTTTCAAAGCACGTTCCGCTTGACGAGTCAAGTGTAGGTTCTTCTTTTCGTTGCTAACTTCTACATTTGGACTAGCAGGGCTTAGTATCTCCACTTTCTTTCTCAAATGTTCCAAATCAACGGAAAGATTATTCAGTATAGTAATTGCTTTGCCATTACCATCTCGTAAGATTCCAAGCATTAGATGCTCAGTGCCAATAAAGTCGTGACCTAAACGTAAAGCTTCTTCTTTACTATAGGTAATAACATCTTTAACTCTTGGTGAAAAATTATCATCCATAAAATATAAATTGGTAATGTAAATTTAGTTATTATCAATGGTTATAGCAACAACTATTCCTCTAAATATACTCTCAGCTAATTGACAAAAAAAATAGCAATAATAAAAGCAGTGAGAGAAGTATTTTATCAACCAAAAAAATAGCCCGTTTTGTTAATAAATCGTTTAAATTTATGAATAAAAAACAATTGTAAATTTTATAAAAACCCTATATTAGCACGTTTTGAAATTCAACTAATTTTTATTAAATAATTTATTAAAATATGTCTGACGGAGAAAGGTTAATTCCTATTAATATCGAAGATGAAATGAAATCAGCATACATCGATTACTCGATGTCTGTAATTGTCTCAAGAGCGCTACCTGACGTACGAGATGGTCTAAAACCAGTACATAGAAGGGTGCTTTTTGGAATGCATGAATTGGGGATTACTTCAAAATCGGCCCATAAAAAATCCGCAAGAATTGTTGGAGAAGTATTGGGTAAATATCACCCACACGGAGACACCTCAGTCTATGATGCTATGGTGCGTATGGCACAAGAATGGAGTTTGCGTTATTTGTTAGTTGACGGTCAAGGTAACTTTGGCTCTGTTGATGGTGATAGCCCTGCAGCAATGCGTTATACCGAAGCCAGAATGCGTAAGATTTCTGAAGAAATAATGGCAGATATCGAAAAAGAAACCGTTGATTTTCAATTGAACTTTGATGATACGCTATATGAGCCAAAAGTGATGCCAACTAGAGTTCCTACTTTATTAATAAATGGAGCTACAGGGATTGCAGTAGGTATGGCTACCAATATGCCACCGCACAATTTAACTGAAGTTATCAATGGTACATTGGCTTACCTTGATAATAACGATATTGAGATAGACGAATTAATAAACCATATTAAAGCTCCAGATTTTCCAACTGGCGGAATAATTTATGGCTATGAAGGAGTTCGTGAAGCTTTCAAAACTGGTCGTGGCAGAATTGTGATGCGTGCCAAAGTTAACTTTGAAGAAGTTGACGGAAGAGAATCTATCATCGTTACTGAAATCCCATATCAAGTAAACAAAGCGGATATGATTAAGCGAACAGCTGACTTAATCAATGATAAAAAAATTGAAGGTATTGCCAATATTCGTGATGAATCGGATAGAAATGGTATGCGAATCGTTTATATTTTAAAACGTGACGCTACACCAAATGTTGTTTTGAATACCTTATATAAATATACACAACTACAATCTTCATTTAGCGTAAACAATATCGCATTAGTAAAAGGTCGCCCACAAATGCTGAATCTGAAAGATATGATTCATTATTTTATTGAGCACCGCCATGATGTTGTAGTTAGAAGAACAAAGTTTGAATTACGCAAAGCAGAAGAAAGAGCCCATATATTAGAAGGATTAATCATAGCTTCGGATAACATCGATGAAGTAATTGCAATCATTCGCGGCTCTAAAAATACAGAAGAAGCTAGAGAAAAATTAATCGAACGATTTAAATTATCTGATATTCAATCTCGCGCTATTGTTGAAATGCGTTTACGTCAATTAACAGGTCTTGAACAAGACAAGTTAAGAGGGGAATATGAGGAATTGATGAAATTAATAGAGCATTTGAAAGCGTTGTTAGCAGATGTGAATTTAAGAACGGATTTAATAAAAGAAGAACTTATTGAAATACGTGATAAATATGGCGATGCTCGTCGTTCTATCATTGAATATTCTGGTGGCGATGTAAGTATTGAAGATTTGATTGCTGATGAAAATGTGGTAATTACCATTTCACATGCGGGTTACATTAAACGTACTAATTTATCAGAATATAAAACTCAAAACAGAGGTGGTGTAGGTCAAAAAAGTGCTGGGACAAGAGATCAAGATTTCTTGGAACATATGTATGTAGCTACGAACCACCAATACATGATGTTCTTTACTCAAAAAGGAAAATGTTTCTGG
>CANJDA010000206.1 GCA_947472705.1 Flavobacteriaceae bacterium | reverse complement strand
TTATAGCCGTGGTTAGTCTAATTTGAAGTCGGCTAATTCATAATTTGCGTTTCGTCCACCCCCGTTTGTTTGTTGTAAAATACCTTTCTCTACCAAGTCTTTTATATCTCTTAAAGCAGTGTCGGTTGAGGTTTTTGTAATTTTAGCCCATTTTGATGTTTGTAGTTTGCCTTCAAATCCATCAAAAAGTTTGTTGAGCACTAGTCGTTGCCTTTCGTTGATTGGTGTTCGTTCGTGTAGTTTCCAAAATTCAGCTTTATACATTATTTTTTGCGTGGTATTTTCGGTAGCAAGCATTGCTTTTTTCAAGCAATGTAAAAACCATTCGAGCCATTCGGTAATATCACCTGTGCTATGTTGAACTTTTTGTAATACTTCATAATACTGTTTTCGTTCTATTAAAATTTGGCTCGACATACTGTAAAAACGTTCGCCACTATCTTCGGCACGGGCAAGCAACAGATCTGTTATGGCTCTTCCAATTCTGCCGTTTCCGTCATCAAAAGGATGAATAATGATAAACCAAAAGTGTGCTATGGCAGCTTTTAATACGAGGTCAAGATTATTGTCGTTATTAAACCAATCCAAGAATTTGTCCATTTCAGCTTTTACAAGTTCGGGTTTTACGGCTTCATAATGCACTTTTTCTTTACCCATAGCACCTGAAACTACTTGCATTTCGCCTGTTCTGTATCGTCCTACTTCTATTTTATAAGGTCCGCTAAACCCTGTAGGAAAAAGTGCTGCATGCCAACCAAACAAACGTTTTTCTGTTAAAGGAGAAGTATGTCGTTGTGTGGCATCAAGCATCATTTCTACCACGCCTTCTATATGGCGGTTGCTAGGCACAAGTCCTGCGGTATTGATGCCTAAACGCCTTGCTATGGAAGAGCGCACTTGGTCGTAGTTAAGCAATTCACCTTCTATTTCCGATGATTTGACCACGTCCAAAGTTAAGGCAGTAAGCGTGGCTTCTTCTTTTGCAGAAAAACCTAAAGTGTTCATTTGTCCGATGATTTTGCCTTGCATCAGGCGAACCTCGCCAAAGACGACATTTATGCTTTTATCTTGCCAAGTAAATTTTGTCCAGTTTCTATGCTCGTAGATGTATTTAGCCATTGCCTAAAACTATTTTGCGGTAAATATATGATTTATTTACCGCAAAATTGCGGTATTTATTTTGTTTTTTCATCGCAAAGAAGTAAGTTAGCCCGTTGGGTGAAATTAGTTTTTGGTGGTTATTAAGTATAAAACAAACCCTTTCAGAGTGATAACTTTGAAAGGGTTTTTAATTTACTGGTGATGCAGGGCTGGGCGTGTTTGCCGGTATGAGCAAGATGCTCGCGCTATCAGATGATTCGTTTTATTCGTTTTATTCGCTTTATTCGTTTTATTCGATAACTATTCGATAATCAGTTTGAATGATACGAAATGATGCGATTTTAAACGATAGTGGTTCGATAAGGGCTTAGCATTTTGATTTGTTCAAGTTTGTGGGCACAGAATGTAAATCCGCTATCAAACCGTAGACATATCCGAGCGGTCGGGGTTTCGCAGGAGCGGGGATATACTATCTAGATTTCTATAGTTCTATCGCTTTTCAGAACCAAGCCAGTTTCATCATAAAATTGTTGAAAATTTGCTGCGTGTCCAGAATGTGATTGTGGTCTTAAACTATTACAAACAGTTCCATAAACATCCCCATATTTAGTTATATCATAATTCAATTTAAAACTATTAATAGTTGTGGTTAATTGTTCTCTTCCATCCTTTAACCACTTACCTCCTTCTCTGGATTTTAATTCTACAAATATTAAATTAGTATCAAACGACAACAATCCATCACATCTCTTTCGTAATTTACCATCAGGTCTTCGGATATCAATACAGGAATCAATTGCAATGAATTCAACTTCTTTGTTGTCATTGTTTTTTACAATACCTATCCATTTTGAAACATCATTTTCATCAATATAGGCTGGGTTTTCTGCTGGTGGAGGGTCATCGCATAAACCAAATTCAATTTTATTTGAAGTAGATTTACATTTGTTTTCAAAAAAATCTATTGGCATTTTTTTTCAATTTCAAGTAGTTTAACAAAATCATCATTAAATCCACCTAAAAATTCATTTAAGAAATTTTCATCTGACGGTAATCCCTTGTAATTATCAAGTTTTTCAATGTTACCAGATTCATTAAGTTGATAAATATTAACAGTTGATGGATTTATAAGAGAATCTAAAGGGACAACATCATTTAATTCACCAAATAATGATTCATTAATAATTGATTTTACCATAAACGCTTTTATAGCAAGTGTTAAATGGTTTATTATGTAAGGACTATGAGTTGTTATAATTAACTTATTTAAATCATTTTTATTTTTATTACTAAAAAGTGAAAATAAGATACCTTTTTGAGAAGTTGGATATAAGTTTTGTTCAGGCTCTTCAACAACATTAATAAAACTCGAATACTTATATTTTGATGATAATTTTTCCAATAACAATGTCTTGATATCTTCTGATATTTTATCATTAGAGAAAATTTTATCAATCTGATTACGAATCTTATTTTCATCAACTACATTTCTTTCTTTAAAAGAAGAATTGTTTTCATTTGAAATAATTTTGGACAAACTATTAGTAACAAGAAATAAGGGAACTAGAGACTGATAACCACTAGATGCTTCTAATAGATCAATTTTATAATCTTCTCCAATTAACCAAGATTTTTTATTTTGTTTTCTATATTCAAATTTTATATTCCCAACGGGCAAGGTAATAGTTTCAGATAAATTTTGTTTTGCATATTCATATTCTTCTAAAAAAGTATATAAAGGCAATGGAAGTCTTTTAACTAAATCAGGTCTCTCTACTGTACTAACAAAGTTTCTTTCAGCTGGTACATACATTATTTTAGGAAACAAGTATTCAGTGCCTTTATCAAAATTTTCAATTACTTCAACTTTACCGTTTTTATAAATTATTCGGTAAGCCTTGCCAATATAATCGATATATGAATCATCATTTAGATAGTTTCCAATATTTTGGTAAGCTAATTGTTTTTTGAATCGATTATATTGTGATATGTAATTTACATTAAAATCACCTCTAACCAATGCTTTTTCAATCCAAGTTAAAGTTGAATAAATTTTTGAGATTGTACTTTTTCCAGTACCTTGATTACCAATAAAAACTGTTACTCCATCAAACTCAATATATCCATTTTTGAGATTGTTTGTATTTTTAATCGGTCCTATATTATTAATCTTAAGTTTAGTCATTTAATTTTTCAAAATTTGAATCAAAAGTACAAAAAAAATAGGAATATAGAATTTTGCTTTTAACCAGTTAGTTCTTCAAGTATATCGCACAACTTGTTTACAGGTGGCGCAACCCACCCAAAAAAAATAGATTGACACAATAAACAGCACATCCTATCAAAATCAAATATATACAAAATAATACATATTTCTTCCCCCTCTCCCCATTTATAAAGCGGCTGTATGCCTTTATTCATACCTATTCATACAAAATACTAAGAAAAAACACTATAAAATAGTTTGCGTATTCAAAAAATCATTATAATTGCAGTATTAATCTTAAACTATTTAATTATGGCGAATTTAACGAACAACCGCATCAATGAAACAATTACAGCGGAGCAAATTATTAATGTAAAAGGTGCCTTGCAAACCA
>CANJDA010000205.1 GCA_947472705.1 Flavobacteriaceae bacterium | reverse complement strand
GTATTACTTGAAAGAACTTTTCCTGGTGTCCCAGTAGTAGTAGTAGTAGTAGTACTTATACCAATAACTGAATCATTTGGACAATCAAAATTATGTGCTTTAATTGAAATAATATTTGCCAATACACCTTGACTATAAGTATAGTCTTTTAATATACTTCTTGCAGAGTGCCAGTATTTAGGATAGGCAACATTACCTATCTCATCATAAAAGACATCACTGTCATCTGGAGCACCCACTCTGTTATCAGTAAAGAATGGAAGTTTAGTTTTAAATGCAAATCTGCTAATAAAAGTGTCTCCACCAAATATTGTATTAGTTTGTGAAACTGAACTATTAACAAGTCTTTGGAATCCTGTATCAACTGTCTCATAAGAATATATTTGTCCCCATTGATTAACTACTTGGTTTTTTAAAGATGCATAATAAGACACTACTTGAATATCTCGTTCTTTGGCAGGAGTGTTACAATTTCCTATTCCAGAAGCAGTGAATCTTGATATATCAGTTACAATAGGAGCTGATCCACCAGGATTTAAACTAGGAGTGTTACTAGGAAAAGGTAAACTTGGTTTAGTGACCTCTGTTTTTAAATAAACAGAAGACTCTCTTTGAAAGTTATTTATATTATGAACATCACCAACAGCTTGCACTGCAGGAATTAAATATCTTTTTATATCAAGATTACGTTGTTTAATACCAAGATCATTTGGAATTCCTGCCCCATAGTTATAATCAGCTATAGAGTTAAATGAGTATGCAAAGTTTCTTCTTGTTATTCCATTTATATATATCTGTAGATATGCCTGATATGCAGTGAACATTGCAGTGGCATTGAATGTTGGAAGAGTGATTGCTCCTAACTGATCAGAACTTTGAAGAGCCAATCGTTGTGCATTTTCTGTAAGGAGTCTATACTTAGCATTATTTTTCACTTCAATAAAATGTGCACTACCAGCACCAAACATCACACTCTCAAGCTTAAGGATACTTCCAAGGAAAGGTTGTCCAAAAGATGTCTCAGGAGAATTAAATATCTGTCTGTATTTTAATGTCTCATCTTCAAAAGGTTTTAACTCAGTTGGTGTACATAGAGTTTGTCCTACACTTGCTTTTACATAAATATGTGGAAATGCTCCTGGTACCACACTTGCTGCTAGAAATGGATATTTTATTGTTGATACTGTATAAGTAGTATAATCACCAGGGGTCCATCCTACATACTTAACTGTAAGAGTACTACTAGATCCATCGGAGATTCTATCATAATATCCTACAATTGTTGCCCCAACTGTATCAGGATAATACATTACATATGTAGTGTATGTATTAGCTTGTATAATTCCTTTTCCTGCTAGTATTGTAGGACTAGGAAAACTAGTGGTACATATAATAAATTCTTCTCCTACAGTTGTTGATTCTAGTGTAGAATTATTATTTGTATATGCATCTATATACTCCACTACAAATGGGGTACCGTTGGTTGGTAATTCTGTAACTGTAATTGTAAAATTTCTAGCAGCCGTATTAGCTAAATCACCTGTATTAGTAGTGTATGCATTACTCTTATCTAAAAGAAATGGATCTGGATTTAGATCATTATATGGATAGTTAGGAAAATAAAATTCTTGATCTTGTCTTGTGTATTTACCAACATTTCTTAGAATGCCTTTTGCAACAATTGATTTGTTTGTATTTCTATTACCTCTTAGAATTTTAAATCCTACAATATCATCTTTCTGTTCAGCAGTTAAACCTGATAGATTTATTAAAGATTCAACTTGACTTATACTTACATTTACACCAATAGGAAATACAGCATCATTACCCATCACCATTGTACTAGGAGATGAGAATATTTTTGATTCATATATAGGAGAAACTAATACATCAGGAAACTTATGATGTCTAATTGGTTGATCTGCAAGATCTCCCCAAAGAGCTTCATTACAAGGATATAATTCTGTTGATTCCCAATATGCAAACTCTCCACTTTGATAAGGTCCTTTATATTTAGGATCAGTTGAATAATCTGGAGAAGTTTCTGTTACAGATGCTGTATTATATATTTCCCAATAAGGACTATATCCAACACCACCAGAGGTGTATTTTGGAGATCCTACAAAATCAGCAGCTGTTTCAGGAATAGCAGGACCAGTGTCACTATCATTTTTTATTCTTCCTGGAATATGAAAGCCATCTGTTTGTTTACCATTTCTTAGTAAGAATGCAATTTCAAATGCATACACTTCATCTCTTAGATATCCTCTAAGATTTGTAGCATTCAGTTCATCAGCATAGTTCTCTGTGGATGGTATTCTCCAACTTTGCCATTGGAGATTAATTTGAGTGGCAATACTTTGATAGTTAATTCTATCTATAGATGTAAGTTGATCCCATACAAGAATGTCTTGTACAGCAGTTACATCTTGTGCAATATCATAATAGGGGTATTTCTCAAGTATATCAGCAAGTGCTAATGGAATATTACCAGCATCATTGCCTGTATATGTAATTTGTTTCTGTGCAGTATTTATAAAATATGTTCCTACTAGTCCTACAGTGGAAGCACCATTGATTGTTTTAATTACAGCTATGTTAAAATACTGGAAGTATCCTGATTCATCAAGATTTGTTACATCAATGACAATAGACTTCCCAACCTCATAGTTAAAATCAAGTGTTGTAACAAAAGGATCAGCAATAGGAACAGGATTGGTAACAGAGTAGTATGATGTATATGCATTACCTATAGCATCAGAATATTGAATAGCAAATTGATATGCACCAGCAATGAGAGTTCCACCACTAACAACATCTGCTATTTCTAATTCAGGAATTGGAAAGTTGGGCTGCAACTTAAGAGCATTGCAATTAAGATCATCTGTATATACAGGACTACATAAAGGACTTCCTGATTTTAGTATCTTAGGAATATTGTCTATGTCTATGTATCTTCTAGGATTGTATCCATCTGTCCAATATACCTCTGTGGTACAATTGGTTATCTTATGAACAGCTTTATGTATTGGGTGATTGATATTGAAATTTAGACAAGGTGCATTAACAAGCACTCTATATACACAATCATTATTATCCATATATCCAATTTGACTATCTCCTGTATTAGGACTAGTTATAAAGAATATATGTTTACTTTTCTCAATAATAAAATGTGTACCAATTAAGACATATCCTTCTGGAAAACTTACACATAGTTCATTACCCACCTCATTTTGGTAGTTAATAGAACTAGCATCATAGTTTTCAACAGCAGCATTTAAAGCATATGTCAATGCTCCTTTTTTAATCTGATTAAGAGTTTGATCTTGATTTAGACCAATAGCAGCATAATCAAATTCTTGTTTAACATTGCTCTTGTCTCCACCAAGTATGTTCTTAATTTGATCTAATTCATTTGCCATAGTTACTAGTTGTTGCGTCTACCATATCTGTTAGTACGATTTGGTAACTCATACATATTGAATCTATTTAGATCTTGCTTGATCCTTCTTTGCTTCTCCCAAGGAGTTTGTTTCTTCACTTCTATGTAAGCCATAATAAATGCTTCTTCTGAAAGCTGTTTATAATACACTAGCTTCTGTTGTAGTTGTTGGAAGGTCTCATCATTGGTTTGATTAGTTAATGTCTCAAACACTTTATATTTAATGAATGCTTCAATGAACTCTCTAATACGATAGTTATCAGGAATCAAT
>CANJDA010000204.1 GCA_947472705.1 Flavobacteriaceae bacterium | reverse complement strand
AGTAATAATGCTTTTATTAGGTAGTCCTATGTTTTGCAATGCTACAGCAAATCCTAATCCATGCACCATCCCAAATGAAAAAATGATTAATAATCGCCAAGGATTTACTTTACTATGAATAATATTTTCAAGAGCAGTGAAAAGTATGCTAGCTGCAATTAAAGGCTCAATGATATCTGAATTTGGCAACAATAATCCGCAAGCTGTTAAACCAAGAGTAATACTATGTGCCAAAGTAAAAACCGAACATTGAACAATTACGGAACGTAATGAATTGTTGAAAAAAAACAAGGTTAGTATAAATAGAATATGGTCAAAGCCTAATGGTATAACATGAGAGAAACCTAGTGATACATACTTTAAGGATTCCATGAAAACCTACTATTCTTTAATAAGTTTAAAACTATCAGCTATACCTGAAATTTTTAAGAAATAAACGCCACTTTCTAAGGAAGTAAAATCTTGCTTATCAATAGCTTTTCCAGCATAAAGTAATTGACCCGTAACTGAAAATAATTCGCAATACAAATTACTATTAGATTTATTAATTGTGATAGTAGATTTAAAAGGATTAGGAAACACGTTTATACTATTAGCATTAACAATTAATGATGTATCACCTAATGTTGGGTTGCCTCGAACACAAAGCACATAGTTTGAATTCGTTTTTATATCATAAGTAGTAATTCCAAATTGTGTATTCCAATACCAAGCACTGGACGGATTAGAAGGACTCGGTTTTAATGTGGTGGATGACCAATAGTTATGTATACCAATTGCACTAAAAAAAGTACTATTAATAGAAGGATTTACTTGACTATAATCACATATAGACTGCAACTCTTTTATATTTGGTAAACGCCAATCCGTTTGCCCTGCTAAAGTTAAATTCTCCGCATAAACTAAAGCCTGTTCCCAAGATTGTGGTAAAGTATTTGGTACTTGTTGCCATACTAATTGTGTTAAATTATCAGTAATTGTTCCATCCCCATTATCAGTAAAATGATTGGTAATTGTATTAGGTGTAATTATATCTCTTACTGCTCTAACATGAAACCTTTTAGTCCCACCCGCACTGATGGTTTCTATTTTAGGATGATTCCCTATTCCTCCACCTGCATTAGTAACCCAAACTTTAGAATTATCATTAACTTGAAAAGCATTAGTCCACCAATACTCTGCTGTTGTTGTGGTAAAATAATTAGTGGTTAAAGCAGGATTTACATTTTGCTGATTAAGTATACTAAATGATTCCATTGGAGAAGGTAATCTCCAATCAGTTTGTCCACCAAGTGAAAGAGCATTGCAATAGGTAATTGCATTTTCGATTGTCATTTCTCCACCATCCGTTTGCTGCCAAATTAATCCAGTTACCATATCTGTTATCGTCCCATCACTATTGTCTAGATAAGAAGGAGTATTGATTACATAATCATTATCCTCACCAAATGTACTTGTATAACTACTAATTTGACCCGTGTCAGGTAAAAGTTGCATCGTTTTATCTATGCTTTGAGCAAAAGTCAAACCAATGAAAAATAATGCAAAAAGAACAAATAGATTTTTCATCGTATTATTTAACTACTAGTTTTTTAGTTATTTGATTTGAATCAAAATTAATGATAATTAAATAAGTTCCAGAAGTTAAATTTTTAATATCAATGAACTGTTTGTAACCTGAAATTTTAGTGACTAAATCTCCCTCCATATTATGTATAGAAATACTACGTATGCTATTTTCAAAAATATTTTTTCCTAGATGTATTTGAAAAAAATCTTTAGTAGGATTTGGATATACTTCTATAGCATTATCTTTTGTAAATATTGGGTTAGCTAAGGGTACACTACACTGAATAAAACCATTATAATTAGTAGTACTTGTACTAGTTGGAGTAATATAATTAAAGGTATAGTTTGTTCCACTCCAACTAAAATTGGTTGCATATCCTGGAACTCCGTTTAAATTATAAGATAAGTTATAGCCAGTATTGGTCCCGTTTGCAACACAGGAAGTAATTAATGCGCCACTTAAAGGAGTCCAGTTTTCAGTTCGAACTGGATGTGCCGCAGCTTGTGGAATTAATTGATAAGTTGCGTCTTCTGTTACTTGCCCAACAAAATTGGCAATCATATAAGGAGCTGTTGCTGTTCCGTGATAATGATATACACCATCATTTCCATAATGCCCATGATTAGCATCTAATGGATTCATAGCGCTTCCATCAGGTTCTAGAGTTCCATATACAGCATAACCATCCAAAGAAAAAGCGCAAGGTAGATTGGTTGTTGTTTGACCTGAAGTATACAAATGTAAAGGTGCAATATGATAATGATAATCATCTCCTCTTCCACAATGCCCTCCATAATTGTCAAGTTGACCATCTAAATAGGAATCGACTCCAGTATTGGTATGGTAATTAAATATAGGCACCCCATTCGCTGCTATTGCTATAGCACCTCTAGTAAAATGCACATTGTCAATAGCAATTGGAGTACTCGCAAGTACCGGATTTAAAGGGATGCTCCAATGGTTATTACCAATATAACATTGAGGGATAGGTACTTGTTGTTGCCAACCATGATTCGATATTCCAACCATCATTTCATGATTAGGTATTCCTTTGCTATCAACATAAAAATAAGTATTGTCCCATGATGTTGCTACATTAGGCACAAAAGGAGAAAAAGCTGCATTTACAAATGCTGGATCAGTTGTTGTAAGTGTTTTTTTTTCAAAACTATAAAGCATAGTCAAGACTCCAACACAGACAATTGGAATTAAATATTTTACTTTTTCCCTTTTTTTTATTTTAAATAAAATCAAAGCAAGTAGTATCATCAACAAAGAAATAATTGCAGCTTTTGTCATAAATACATTTTCATTGTTGCTGCGTTTTGGCTCTATATTAATAGCTTCAACCTTGGCTTCTTTTTGTAGTGCAAATATTTTATCTGGTTTTGATAAAGATGGAAAATCAACTGAAATAAGGTTGTTTTGATTATCTTCTATATAAACTATACCATTTTTGTACATAGAAAATGAACCCTCAATAAAACGGTTCTCTTTTTCAATATACCAATGCCTTAATATTTGATTTTGATAATTTATAGTATGTGAAAAACTATATAATCCAATCAAACAAAAAACTATTGTTATTATTTTCTTCATGATATTTTTTATCTTTTCACAACTATTTTTCCAGAAGCAACTTCGCCCTTTCCGCTGGTTATTTTGTAAAGATACATTCCATTAGCTACATCTGAACCTGAATTATTTTTTCCGTCCCAAGTTACTTGAAATCTTCCTTGATTTATATAATTTCCATTTACTAATTCTTTAATCATTTGCCCTAATTCATTATAAATTATTATAGCAATACGTTGCGGAGTGGGTAAAGAAAATTCAATTTTTGTTTGTTCAGAAAATGGATTAGGATAAACAATTTCATTAGCATAATTTAAATTCCATATTACAGGTGATACATTACTTAAAGTGTAACAATTTGACAAACCTATAGAGTAAGTAGCTGCCACATCCTTATTATGTCGAGTACTATTTTCATTTGCTGGTAAATACGCTCTAACATAATCTACTTGAATATTTGAATCGCTAACAGTAACTCTAATATGGCCTGAATTTCCAACAATTTGTCCTTCCAAATAACCATAAGTAGCCGCTTGATTTGGATAATTAAAATTAGGTAAACTAGGTTGAGGGGTT
>CANJDA010000203.1 GCA_947472705.1 Flavobacteriaceae bacterium | reverse complement strand
AGGTGATACGCAATTAACTTTAAAAGAATTGGCGCCAGTTCGATTGATAAAAAATAAATTCTATAACGATCTTCAAGAGCTTTATGCTAAAAATCCTTCTATTGACGAATTGAAAGACTTGTTAGGTAGAGCTAGAGCAAAGCGTGGTATGTTTGAAGGTGATTTGGTTGAAGGCGAATTAGAAATAGGCCAAATTGCGGGATTAATTCATAATATAAAACCAGTAAAAGAAATCATCGATGAAGTGGTTGCCGAATTTAGAATAGCTATTGCCGAAACACAGTCTTTTTCTTTTTAATTTATTTTGATATTTTATTTAAATAAATCTACTCTTAGAAGTTTTTTTATTAACATTTTTATTTTTTTTGCAAATCGCTTAGAAATGCTAACAACTTCTTTTTTACTTCTATTATTTTTATAAATCATTCTATTTCAATATTATAAAAATAATTAACCTTGTTGATATATTGTTGATAATGTTGATTATTTTGTTTATAACATTTTAATAACCTAAAAAGGGTAATAATTTTTATCTGTAATATAGTGCTAGCATTTTTACTTGGGATGATTCTATATAAACTGTATTAGAAATCATTTTATAAATTGAATTTTTGATGAGATTTATTTTTATAATTAAGATCCCCAAAATTTTTAAAAAGTGTATAAACTGTATAGCTTATGAGAATAACTACTCTTGTTAAAAAATATTTTTTTAATATAATTTTAGTCGCGATTGTTTTAGGGCAGTTTAATGTTGCCTATTCTCAATGTCCAACAGTTACAAATGCATCTCAAACTTTTTGTGATACTCAGTCTCCAACAATTGCCAATTTACAAGCTACTGATAATGGTGGAGGAATTAAGTGGTATGCTACAGCTAGTTCAACAACAGCTTTGACTTCTGGTGTATCATTACAAAATGGTCAAGATTATTTTGCGGATGATAATACTGGGGCTTGCGGAGCAAGACAAAGTGTAGTAGTTACTATTTATTCAGCACCAATTGCTGATCCATTCCAAGGACCTTGTGTTGAAAACCTTAATGATGCCACGCTTCAGGATTTTGTAGCTATTGGGAATAATATTCAATGGTACTCTACATCAACTGGAGGAAGCCCTTTGCCAATTACAACAGTAATTGTAAATGGAGCACTTTATTATGCTAGTCAAACTAATCCGTTTACGGGATGTGAAACATCAAGAAGACCTGTTAGAGCTGTTGTTGGATATGTACCAACTCCAACAGGAAACCCAGTTCAGAATTTTTGTAATGTTTCAGGAACACCACCAACCGTTGGCGATTTAGTAGCTTCAGGAAATAATAATTGGTACTTAAATTCCTTTTCAAGTGTACCTCTTAGTTTGTCTACACTTTTGATTGATGGACACTCTTATTTTGCAACAACAGTTGATCCCCCTTGTGAAAGCACTAATAGATTTGAGGTTTTGGTTAATATTTTCGAACCAAATGATGCTGGATCAAATGGCGCTTTAAGCATTTGTGAAAATGAAATCAGTACAACCGTTCCTTTTGAATTATTTAATTTACTTGGAGGAACACCCGATAACACTGGAGTTTGGACTGGACCAATAACTACTTCTAATGGATCACAAGGAACATTAGATTTATCTACAATGACACTTGTTGGAAGCCCTTATGTTTTCACATATACAGTTAGTAATCCAGCTTGTGCCAATACTGTTTCTACTATAACCATATCCATATTACCTTTGGCAATTGCCAATGTATCCGTTAGTCCAACAACAATTTGTGCCAATAGTAGTTCCATAATTACTTTTACAGGAACGCCAAATGCTACGGTTACTTATACATTAAATAATGGAGCTAGTCAAACTGCCGTGTTAAATGGTTCGGGAACTGCAACTGTTGTTAATACCTACAATACCACCACTACTGTAGATATTATAAATGTGGCTAGTGCTAGTTCGCCAAGTTGTGACAACAATCAACCTAGTAGTTCTGTAATTACTGTTATTCCTTTGCCTGATGCTACAGCTACCTTTGCTCCAACGACCATTTGTGCAAATGACAGTTCAACACTAACATTTACAGGAACCCCAGATGCTACAGTTACGTATACTATAAATAGTGGAGCGAATCAAACGATAGTATTGGACGGTGCAGGAACGGCAACGATAGTAGGGAACTATTCAGTGGATACTACAGTAACCTTAGTAAGCGTTACCACCTCTGGAGTGCCAAGTTGCACCAAAATATTAAATCAAACCATAACCTTAACAGTTTTAGACCCAATAGCTACAGCAGCCTTTGCTCCAACGACCATTTGTGCAAATGACAGTTCGACACTAACCTTCACAGGTACTCCAGATGCTACAGTTACTTTTACTATAAATAGTGGAGCTAACCAAACGATATTATTGGACGGTACAGGAACGGCAACGATAGTAGGGATTTATTCAGTGGATACTACAGTAACCTTAGTAAGTGTTACAACTTCTGGAGTGCCTAGTTGTACCAAATTATTAAATCAAACCATAACGTTAACGGTTATTGATCCAATAGCTACAGCTTCATTTACACCATCAACTATATGTGCCAATACCAGCTCAACATTAACCTTCACAGGAACTCCAGATGCTACAGTTACGTATACTATTAATAGTGGAGCGAACCAAACGATAATATTGGACGGAGCAGGAACGGCAACGATAGTAGGTATATATTCAGTAGATACCATAGTTACCTTAATAAGCGTTACTACTTCGGGTGTACCGAGTTGTACCAAAATATTAAATCAAACCATAACATTGACTGTTATAGATCCAATAGCTACAGCTGTTTTTGCACCAACAACGATTTGTGCGAATGACAGTTCGACGCTTACTTTCACAGGAACTCCAGATGCTACAGTTACCTATACTATTAATAGTGGAGCGAACCAAACGATAGTATTGGACGGTGCAGGAACGGCAACGATAGTAGGGAACTATTCAGTGGATACTACAGTAACCTTAGTAAGTGTTACAACTTCGGGAGTACCGAGTTGTACCAAAATATTAAATCAAACGGTTACTTTAACAGTAATCGACCCAATAGCTACAGCTTCCTTTGCGCCAGCGACTATTTGTGCTAATACCAGTTCAACGCTAACATTCACAGGAACCCCAGACGCTACAGTTACGTATACTATAAATAGTGGAGCGAACCAAACGATAATTTTGGATGGAGCAGGAACGGCAACGATAGTAGGGATTTATTCAGTAGATACTACAGTAACCTTAGTAAGTGTTACCACCTCTGGAGTGCCGAGTTGTACAAAAATATTAAATCAAACGGTTACTTTAACAGTAATAGACCCAATAGCTACAGCTTCATTTACACCATCAACTATATGTGCCAATACCAGCTCAACGCTAACATTCACAGGAACCCCAGATGCTACAGTTACGTATACTATAAATAGTGGAGCGAATCAAACGATAGTATTGGACAGTGCAGGAACTGCAACTATAGTAGGGATTTATTCAGTAGATACCACTGTAACCTTAGTAAGTATTACTACCTCGGGAGTACCGAGTTGTACCAAAATATTAAATCAATCCATTACCTTAACAGTTTTAGACCCAATAGCTACAGCAGCTTTTGCTCCAACAACGATTTGTGCAAATGACAGTTCGACTCTAACCTTCACAGGTACTCCAGATGCTACAGTTACTTTTACTATAAATAGTGGAGCTAACCAAACGATATTATTGGACGGTACAGGAACGGCAACGATAGTAGGGATTT
>CANJDA010000202.1 GCA_947472705.1 Flavobacteriaceae bacterium | reverse complement strand
CTTTGGGCGAATAGGTACCCGCAACACAATCTTTATTGGCTTTAACCCATGTATAATCATGATTTCTAAATGAAGAAATAAGATTTTGGAATGTAATGACAATGTCAAACGATTGAATCCCTTCCCCCAAAGTATCGATAACCAATTTATGAGTCTGAATGTTGGTAGACAAAACAACAGATGGTTGGTTTTTGACAGTAATTACGACGCTTTTAATCATAAAGAGATGTTGCAAAAGTTGGAAACAAATATAAGTAAAACAGTGCAACTGTGTTTTATAAAAAAAGCCTCCCGATTGGAGAGGCTTTTTTTATAGTATATATTAACAAATTAGTTCTTAATCAATTTCTCTGTTAAGAGTTGTCCGTCTTCGGAGGTCACATTGATGATGTAAATACCGTTGGCGTAGCCGCTTACATCTACACGCGATTTATCAGTGAGTTCAATACTTCGGTCAAATACAATTTTGCCGTCAATGGTGCTGATGCTAATTTTATTGAACTTAGCTTCTTTCATGCTAATTTCTATAGCACTGCTAGATGGATTCGGGATAATGGCAAATCCGGTTATAGTTTTGACCAAATTTACGGTATCATCTACATTTGGAGTCACAGTGGCTTCATTATGATTAATGGTTTCTCCATTTGGTTTGTATACAAAGTTTCCATCACATCCTTCAGGATAGGCCACAAATTGTGCTCCAGTAACAGCTTCAAATCCTGGATTCAATTCTACAAAATTAGTAGCATGATAAATCACTCCATTGGCCAGTACATTATCACCAACTGATATAATATTGGCCGCTTTAATCCAATTTGAACGTTCTTTTCTTTTGTTGTCAATTATAGCCAAATTATTAGTGTTATCTGTTGGTGAGAAGAGTGATAAGTTTGCTAAACAACAATTACTAAACGTCACATCGGGACCTACATTGGCCGAATGATCATAAATATCATAAATAAAAGTACCCGCTGAACAATTCACGTTAAAGGTAGCATGTATGTCAAATTCAAAATCTCCGGTAGGCAAAAGACCAAAATCACTTGGCAACATCGTAAAACAAAACGTATTAGCTGTAATTTGAGTAGGAGCAGCTATAGTTCCAATAACTACACCGTTTTGAATGATATCTAAAGTAATATTATTTAATGTCGCATTAATAGGCGATTGATAAGTGCCACATACTTGAAAAGGCGTGTTGCTGGTAGTATCTGGACACTGCAAATTGGCTGGGTCTAAACTTAAGGCTCCCAATTGAGGAGTGGCGCAAGTAGTTCCGCAAATGTTATCTATATATACCGTTCCAAAGTGTTTAGAAGGTTGACAATCACTAACACTAAATTCAATTGTTCCAGGTTGATTTAATATTTCCCCAACATTCAATCGGGCACAAATCCAACCCGTATAAAGTATTCTTCTGTCTGCTGCCACATCAATTTTGTTAAAAAGACAATTGTCAGGATTAGCAACAATACAGATTTCATCTACCACATTATGGTTTTGATCTAAGACACGAACTCTAAAATAAGGTTGAATATCTTGTCCGTGAGCAGGTTTATTATCCATTATCAACGAGAAACTAAAGTCAATAGTTGATTG
Source organism: Flavobacteriaceae bacterium (assembly GCA_947472705.1). Classification (GTDB taxonomy): domain Bacteria; phylum Bacteroidota; class Bacteroidia; order Flavobacteriales; family Flavobacteriaceae; genus Flavobacterium. Next base: position 2,188 of record CANJDA010000202.1, on the reverse strand, counting down.
ATTAATAACCGGAAAATAGCGTGACACTGTTGACAAATCGGATGAACCTAGTCCAGCTGTATTATTTAGTTTAATACATTTTGTTCCTCCATTAGAATTTAGCGTAGGTATATTTACTCCAAAACTAGCTAGGACAGGGTCAAACTGTTGGTAGCCTGGACTTGCACTATCAATCAAATTGATTGTTGACGCAAAGTTGTTTACAGCAGGTGTAATAACATTGGTTGCCGTAAGCGCTGTTGGCGTTGCGCACGATAAAAAGAAGGCCGTACCCGAAGCAGGTTGCGGGTGGGCATCACACCAAAAGGTATAAGATGCAGTTCCGCTTTCAAAATCTCCGTTTACACATTGTTGTGACAATGCAGATGGTATTGGCTTGGCCATATATTCCTCTTTCTTGATCGGGTTTTCAGCAAAAAACAACTTTCTTAATTCGTATTTTTTGGCATCTATTTTTGCCTTTTCCAATTCGGCATAGGTGAATTCATCCTCACTTCTGAGATGATTCACTATTTTATCATTAACTTCCTGAGATAATTTGTATTTGCTAAAATTATCTTGGATGAACTTTTGAATTTCTATTTCTGTTTGTTGTGTAGTTTTTATTCTGGCCGTTTCCGATTGAATATACTCATCATATTGAGCCGAAATATGGGTAGAACTAAAGCACAGACAACAAAAGAAAACTATTTTGAATATCTTGTACATATCATTTCGTTTTTTCGATTAATGCTTTAACCTGTAATTTTAGTTCTTCAATTTCTTTATTGTTTCTATCTATGGCGTTGTTTTGAGCTTCAATTTTTTTATCTTGATCGATAATGTATAGCGTTAGCTCTTCAATTTTTTCCATTTGTTTCGATTGCATTTCTGCAACATCAAGTCCATTTTCAAATAAGTTTGCTGCTGAATTTATGCCTGGTAAATGTTTGTTTGTTCCAACAAATTTTGCCACTTCTTTTAAGGGCATTAGTTTATAATTTTCTTCAAAAACATAATCGGCCCAGTTTGCTGTGCTACGCAAAGCCACTTTTACTTTTTCTGTCATAATTCCGCCTTCAACAAATAGTTTGTAGTTTCCTGTTGTAGTTGGATAAGTTGCTGTATTACCTATATAAAGTTTACCATTAGTATCAGTTGCTGTTGATTTGAACCAAATATTGTTATTGTTCATCGTAACAACTCTGTTTCCACTAGTGGTTGTTGCAGAATTTATAGTTCCATTATTTGCATAAAGGCTTGTATCAGCTGCAGCTATAAGATAAGGAGTTGCGGTAGAACCATTACCTGTAATGGTAACATTATTTCCTGCTACGACTGATGTAGTTGGAATGGTTACTGTATTACCATTAGAAATAGATAAAGTATTCCCTGTTAATGTTAACGATTGAGCATCAGTGTTAACAAATGTTGGCAATGTAAATGAACCTCCACCATTTGACAATGATACAGTGTTTCCTGATTGACTTAGTGTTTGTGGTGGTTGTATAGGTAATATCACGCTATTTCCATTGGATATAGAAAGAGTATTTCCTGATAATGCTAAAGATTGGTGATCGGTATCTGTTAGTGTTGGAAGAGTAAAAGAACCTCCACCATTAGATAAAGTAATAGTATTTCCTACTTGAGAAAGTACTTGAGAAATATCACTAGAACCTGAACCCGATACAGGTAAATCTACAGGTTGACTCGCAACACCATTTACCGTTGTTATAAGTTGATTACTTGAAGTAATTGTATTAGAAATAGAGTTAACTATAGGTGCAGTATCAACTATATTGTTGACATTACTACTCATCAAATTACCTGATGAATTTAAAACATTAGTATCAATAGTAGAACTACCTGTGCCACTAGGCATGTTTTGCAAAACAACATCTCCTAATGCATTAACTGTCAAAAACTTGTTTGATGTTTGTGTAGTTGTTGGAATATAATCGCTGGTTAAATTAGTAAAACGAAGTCCTGAATTACCATTAACTCCGTGAGTAATTTCTACTTTATTTTTTGGTAATGTATTTCCAATTCCAACACTCCCTTCAACCAATAAACCATTGTTAGGAGCTATTGCACCTAATGTAGGAGTTGGAAAGGCTTTTGAAGAATAATTTTTCCCAATTACAATTCCACCACCAATATCCATTTTATTAGTAGCTTTTACATTATTTCCTAAACCAATAGCAACATT
>CANJDA010000201.1 GCA_947472705.1 Flavobacteriaceae bacterium | reverse complement strand
TTGTAGGTGTTTTACAAGATTGATTAAAGTCATCAACATTCAATCCTGGATCAACAGGCTCATTATCGCAAGAATTAAAGATGAAAACTGAAAAAATTAAAAGAATTCCAGCTAAAAGTTTTATGTTTTTCATGACTTTTTTATAATTAAAGTTCAAATATAATTTTTTTTACAATTAGGACAATATTTTTTTTGGAACTCTTAGTAAAAGAAAAAATCCAATAACGAAAAATGCACCTAAAAAAACAATCGCATTTCGCATACTTCCTGTAACCTGATCGATGATTCCGTATATAGACATACCTATTACAATTCCTATTTTTTCGGTAACGTCATAAAAACTAAAAAATGAAGCAGTATCATCCGTTTCTGGTAAAAGTTTAGAATAAGTTGAACGAGCCAATGATTGTATTCCACCCATAACCAAGCCTACTAAACCAGCCATGATATAAAAGTCATTTGGAACTTTCATAAAATAGGCAAAAACACATAAAACAGCCCAAAAGGCATTCAAAAAAAGTAAGGTATTTATATTGCCAAATTTACCTGAAGCTCTTGAAGTTATAAAAGCGCCAACGACAGCAACCAACTGTATCAGTAAAATACAAATTATCAAACCTGTTTCTTCAACCTGAAAAATTTTATCAATGCCTTGCAAAGTAGCATCATCTGGGTTTCTCCATGTTATTTCGGTGGAACCAAAATAGGTTGCAACCAACATTACTGTTTGTACTGCCATTATAAAAACAAAATAACTATAAAGATATCTTTTCAAAGCCAGGTTATCTTGTAATTGCTTCCAAACTTTTTTAAGCTCCTTAAAACCATTCATTACAACAGCTTTTGTAATTGACTGTTTATTTTGATTGCCTTTGGGCAAATAATAATACGTTATATGACTAAATGCTATCCACCAAAGACCAACTGACACAAATGAAATTCGCATGGCTTCTTTAGCACTAGAAATCCAAAATATTTTTGGAAACATAACCATTGCCAAATTGAATATCAATAAAATTGTACTTCCTATATATCCCATAGAAAATCCACGTGCACTAACTCGGTCTTGTTGTTCTGGAAATGCAATGTCTGGTAAGTAAGAATTGTAAAATACCAAACTCGACCAAAAACCTATTAATCCGAAAAAATAAAAAGTATAACTTATCACTAAATGATTCAAATCAAACCAATACAATGCTATACAAGAAGTAGCGCCGAGATAACAAAAAAAACGAAGAAATGATTTTTTGTTTCCTACATAATCCGCAATTCCTGAAAGTATTGGTGAAAAAATAGCTACCATCAAAAAAGCAAAAGCGGTAACAAAGCTAATCATAGCGGTGTCTTTACATTGCATTCCAAAAATGGTAACATAGTTTCTACCACTTTCCTTAAAAATTATTTTATAAAAAACAGGGAAAACTGCAGAAGCTATTACTAAACTATAAACTGAATTTGCCCAGTCGTAAAACGCCCAAGCATTGAGTAATTTTGGATGACCTTTAGGTAATAGAGGCATAATAACAGATTTTAAATAAAAAAATCCCGATATCTCGGGATTCAAATATAGTTTATTTATGATTAAAACTTTACTCCAAATTTCGCCGCTTCAGCTTTTGCCTCTGGAACTAATCTTCGTAAAGCAGCAATTCTTGTTTCATCTGAAGGGTGAGTACTTAAAAACTCAGGTGGTTTATTCCCTCCTGATTGAGAAGCCATTCTTTGCCAAAAGTTAATAGCCTTATCTGGATTATATCCTGCAATTGCCATTAATTTTAATCCAATCATATCTGCTTCACTTTCATGACTTCTACTAAAAGGCAACATTCCACCATATTGCGATGCTCCTGCATAAGCTAACATAGCAATTTGTTGTGTTTCCTCACTTTTCCCTCCTGTTGCAACTGCTACTCCAGCTGCCCCGGCTTGTTGTAATATTCCTGCACTCATCCTTTGTTGCCCATGATTAGCCAAAGCATGTGAAACTTCATGGCCTAATACAGTGGCTAATCCAGCTTCATCTTGAGTAATTGGTAAAATTCCCGAATACACCACTATTTTTCCCCCTGGCATACACCAAGCATTTACTTCTTTATTTTCTACCAAATGATATTCCCATTTGTAATCTTTCAAATAATCGGTATAACCATTAGCATTTAACCATTTTTCAGCAGCAGCTTTGATTTTCATACCAACAACTTCTACTTTTTTAGCATCAGCAGTCCCTGCTATGACTTTATTATCTTTTAAAAAAGTTCCATATTGTTGAAATGCCGATGGAAATATTTGACTATTATCTACCAAAGCCATGGTGCTTTTTCCTGTGAAAGGATTTTTAGCACAAGAAAGAAACAACAAAACTAATGCTACTGTATACTTTTTATAATGCATAATACTTTATTATTTGATTACAAATTTAAAAAATTAAACCCCAATAAAGTGTAGCTCAGTAAAATCTTTATCCACTACTAACCCGTTTTCAATATCCAATAAGTCTTTATCAAAAATGATGGTTTCATTATCAATTTCAATTCCTTTTATTTTAAATGGCAATCCTTTTAAATTGAATTTAATGGTTTGGTATTGGGTTTCAAAAGTTCCTTCTTTATGCTGAGTAATGAACATTTCGTTTTCTTTACCGTTTAAAGTAAATGTCTTATAACTATATCTTCCTTTGTTGTAATCATAACCATCTTGTGCATCTTCATATAAATAGGATCTCTCTTTACCTAATTTAAAATACACTTCCAATGACAATTCAGGCGATTCTATTTGCCCAACATATTGTTGCACAGGATATTTTGGAATGATTGCTCCTTCCTTTATGAAAATTGGTATTTGATCAAAATCGGTTGCTACCCATAATTCTTTTTTACCTTTAACCAAATCATTGGTCCAGTAGTTATACCAATTTCCTTGAGGTAAATACATACGTCTACCTTGAGCATTAGGCTCCAAGATAGGGCATACTAATATTTGGTTTCCAAAAATAAACTCGTCAGTTCGGTAATGAGTTTGTATATCTTCTTGATCAAAATACACCAAAGGCTTTAACATTGGAATTCCATCATTAATATATTGCCAAAACATGGTATACAAATAAGCCACCAAACATTGCAAATTTCGAAACTAATTCTACTTACTACTAAATTATTACAATAATCTCAACAAATTTAGCGGCCTTGATTTCAATTGAACTATATACAACACTCAAAAAAACATAATATTGAAAGTACGAATTAAGCTTTGATTCTTTAAGCAATAAACAGCAATTATGGGGTAACTACAATTCCAAAAAAAACAATATTATAGCTAAAGTGACTGCGCTGCACCTTTGATATTAAGAGGAGGACTGCCAGTGGCAGTCAGGTATACGAACTTTAGTTCGTCAATATTATATAAAAACAAGAAAGCCTGTTTCTTTCGAAACAGGCTTTCCACTAAAAAAGGCAGCGACATACTCTCCCACATAACTGCAGTACCATCTGCGCAATCGGGCTTAACTTCTCTGTTCGAGATGGGAAGAGGTGAGCCCCGACGCAATAACCACCTTAAATCTTTAGTTATGAGTTATAAATTATGAGTTATCATAATTGAACTTAGATCATAACTGCGCCTTGGCGCGATATCTTAACATACTGAGATAAAAAATAATAAATAATTTTGGAAAGATTCCCCAGCCCCTTGCGGGGCTGGATTTGTACATAAGCTTACGGGTTATTAGTACTACTCGACTATGACATTACTGCCTTTACATCTATAGCCTATCAACGTGGTCATCTTCCACG
>CANJDA010000200.1 GCA_947472705.1 Flavobacteriaceae bacterium | reverse complement strand
TGCATACCAACAATTAAAAAAACACCAAAAACCAATAATCCTATCTTGTCCGAGTGGTAACTTTGGAAATATTTGTGCTGGTATTATGGCCAAGCGTTTAGGTTTGCCTATTGCTCATTTTGTGGCTTCTACCAATGCGAATGATACCGTGCCTCGTTTTTTAGAAAAAGGAAATTACGACCCAAAACCATCCATCGCCACTATTTCAAACGCGATGGATGTTGGAAATCCAAGTAACTTTATTCGCATTCAGGAATTGTACCATCATGATTTAAAAGAATTCCAAAAAGACTTCTCTTCCTATAGTTTTACTGATACTGAAACCGAGATAACCATTAAAGATGTTTATACTCGAACAAAATACATAGCTGAACCTCACGGCGCTGTGGGTTATTTAGGTTTGAAAAAAGAAATGCAAAAACAACCCAATAGCATTGGCGTTTTCTTAGAAACGGCGCATCCTATTAAATTCTTAGATGTGGTTGAACCATTATTAGGTTTAACACTTCCTATTCCTAAACAAATTGAAAGTGTATTGCATAAAGAAAAAGTAAGCACTAAGATTAAAACCTATCAAGATTTGAAAGCCTTTTTAGGTTGATTTTATTACATTTGTTTAAAATCCAATACATGAAAAAAATTACTTCCCTCCTAGTTTTATTCTTAATCATTTCCTCTTGCGGTGTAAAACAAACCCGTGAATTAGTAACCTCAGGCGACTATGATGCTGCTATCCGAAATTCGGTAGATGGCTTGCAAGGAAATAAAAATGCTAAAGGAAAACAAGATTATGTTTATTTGCTTGAAGAAGCCTTTGCTAAAGCAAAAGAGCTTGATTTACATGATGTTGAAGGCTGGTTCAAGGATGCAAATCCTAGGAATTTAGAGAAAATATACAACACATATGTTCAATTAAACTACCGTCAGGAACAGATTCGTCCGTTATTGCCTTTGAAATTATTAAAAGAAGGTCGTGATGCTAAATTCCCTTTTGATGATTATACGGATCAAATTGTAAGCAGTAAAAATGCCTTGGCAAAATACCTTTATGACAATTCCAAAGCTTTATTGGTAACCAAAGACAAAATGACCATTCGCCGTGCCTATGATGATTTGGTGTATTTAGAAACATTAAGTCCTGGCTTTAAAGACACTGCCAAACTTATAGAAGAAGCCAAAGCCAAAGGAACTGACTATGTAAATGTGTATACTAAAAATGAAACCAATATGGTAATCCCTATGCGTTTGGAGAATGATTTGCTAGACTTCAGCACCTATGGATTAAATGATAAATGGACCGTATACCACAGTACCCCTGTTAAAGGCATTGATTATGATTATGGCCTAATTGTCAACTTCCGTGATATCAATATATCGCCTGAACAACAAAAAGAAAAGCAATTTGAAAAAGAAAAGCAAATTAAAGATGGCGTAAAAAACTTATTAGACGCTCAAGGTCATGTAGTGAAAGATAGTTTAGGTCACCCTATTAAAGTTGATAACATGAAAACCATCAAGATTAGTATCTATGAGTTTTCACAAATAAAATCGTGTCAAGTAACCGCAAAAGTAGATTATGTTAATTTAAAATCGAATCAGCTTTTGGAAACCTTCCCATTAGCCAGCGAGTTTGTTTTCTCTAATGTGTATTCAAGTTACAAAGGAGACAAACGTGCTTGTGAAGACTCTTACTACCCTAACTTTGCCCGTAAAGCAATGCCTTATCCAAGTAATGAACAAATGGTTTTCGATACTGGCAATGATTTAAAAGCCAAACTGAAAGAAATAATTACCAAAAATAAATTTAGAAAATAAATAAAAACCCCGAAGTTCTGCTTCGGGGTTTTTGTTATATGTATCGCTTCAAATCATCAGCATATATATCGCTGTGGGAAGCATCATAAACACTTTTTCCATTTATGATAAGAATCAATTGTGGCGATTGATGGGTAACCCCAAATCGGCTAGCTATCTCGTTAGATAAATCCCTATATGCTAATAAGTCAAGGAAATAAGGAGTAACTTTATCCTCTAAGTCATATTCACTATCAAACTGTTTTAATACCATTCGACTTACACTACAACGCGTACTGTGCTTAAAAATTGCCACTGGTTTTTCCGCAGACTCATTAATGATTTCATTTAATTGACCCATGTTGCTCAAAGGTCTCCACCCTACTTTAGAAGTTGTGATTGGAGTTTCTGAACTTCCGAATATATTTTTAAATAGATTCATTTTGGCTTGTTTTAGGACATTTTGACGTAAATAAAAGCATTAATACTTTAATAATCAGTCATTCTGTCTTGATTTTAGAATTGGAACACATCTTGACGACTTGATTTCAAAGCTAAAAAAATTAATGATGAACTAATTGCAATTTAACTTTTACACAACATTTAAAAACATACAACTATGAACATAAACAAGTTTACCATCAAGTCGCAAGAAGCTTTGCAGCAAGCACAGCAACTGGCGCAATCATTTGGACAACAACAAATTGAAAACGAACACCTTTTTAAAGGCATACTCGAAGTAGATGAGAATGTATCGCCATTTATTTTAAAGAAAATGAATGTGAATGTCGACTTATTCAAAAAAATACTTGACAGTAGCATTCAAAGCTTCCCCAAAGTTTCGGGCGGTGAACTACAGTTTTCCCGAGAAGCTTCCACTACTCTTAATGAAGCCGAAATTATCGCCAAAAAAATGAACGATGAATACGTTTCTATCGAACATTTAATCTTAGCCATCTTCAAATCCAAAAGTAAAGTAGCTCAAATATTAAAAGACCAAGGGGTTACATACAACGGTTTAGAAACCGCCATAGCCGAAATGCGCAAAGGCGAAAGAGTCACCTCAGCCTCTGCCGAAGAAACCTATAATGCCTTGAACAAATACGCCAAAAACCTAAACGAATTAGCTCGAGAAGGCAAACTCGACCCCGTAATTGGCCGAGATGAAGAGATTCGACGTGTACTGCAAATCCTAACACGCCGCACCAAAAACAACCCTATGCTGGTAGGAGAACCCGGTGTGGGTAAAACCGCTATAGCCGAAGGCTTAGCACATCGTATCGTGGATGGTGATGTACCCGAAAACCTAAAAGACAAAGTGGTGTACTCTCTTGATATGGGTGCTCTGATTGCCGGCGCCAAATACAAAGGGGAGTTTGAAGAACGTTTAAAATCGGTAGTAAAAGAAGTAACTTCTGCCGAAGGGGATATCGTCTTGTTCATAGACGAGATTCATACTCTTGTTGGTGCTGGCGGTGGAGAAGGCGCTATGGATGCTGCTAATATTTTGAAACCCGCTTTAGCTCGTGGGGAACTACGTGCCATTGGTGCAACTACCCTTGACGAATACCAAAAGTACTTTGAGAAAGACAAAGCTTTAGAACGTCGTTTTCAAAAGATTATCGTTGACGAACCCGATACCGAAAGCGCCATCTCCATCCTACGCGGAATTAAAGAGAAATACGAAACCCACCACAAGGTGCGTATCAAAGACGACGCTATTATTGCGGCGGTGGAGTTATCTCAACGTTATATTACCAATCGTTTCCTACCTGATAAAGCCATCGACTTGATGGATGAAGCTGCCTCTAAACTGCGCATGGAAATCAACTCCAAACCCGAAGAACTGGATGTGTTGGACAGAAAGATTATGCAATTGGAAATTGAAATCGAAGCCATTAAACGGGAGAATGATGACAATAAACTAAAAGGCTTAGGCTTAGACCTAGCCAACCTTAAAGAAGAGCGTAACGAGATTTACACCAAATGGAAATCAGAAAAAGATGTAGTAGATAGCATCCAAATGGTGA
>CANJDA010000199.1 GCA_947472705.1 Flavobacteriaceae bacterium | reverse complement strand
GGGAAATAAAGTATTGTTTGCTGTGAAATCAGAAATGGATGCTTTGTATGCTGATTATGATGATAAAAATGCGGATAGAATAGGGGAATTGCAAGTACAATTTGAAGAAATGAACGGTTGGAATGCCGAGTCTGATGCTGGTGCTATGTTATCTAATCTTGGTATCGCTGCCGATATGCATTATACCTTGATGAGTGAAATGGAAGGAAAGATGAAAGTGCGTGTCCTTTTGGCGCAAGCACTTTTCGGAAATCCAGATGTGTTAGTAATGGATGAGCCTACGAACGACCTAGATTTCGAGACCATCTCTTGGTTGGAAAACTTCTTGGCAAACTATGAAAATACAGTAATAGTAGTATCACACGACCGTCACTTTTTAGATTCGGTTTGTACACATATATCTGATATCGATTTTTCTAAGATTAATCATTACTCTGGAAACTATACTTTTTGGTACGAATCTAGTCAGTTAGCAGCGCGTCAAAAAGCACAACAAAATAAAAAGGCTGAAGAAAAGAAAGCCGAATTGGAAGAATTCATTCGTCGTTTTAGTGCTAACGTAGCCAAATCTAAACAAGCTACTTCTCGTAAAAAGATGATTGAAAAATTAAATTTAGATGAAATAAAACCATCAAGCCGAAGATATCCTGCCATTATTTTTGATGTAGAAAGAGAAGCTGGAGATCAAATATTGCATGTACAAAACTTAGCTGCCTCAGTAGAAGGTGAAGTTTTGTTTAAGAATGTAGATTTAAACATGGCCAAAGGTGACAAAGTAGTGGTTTTCTCTAAAGATTCGCGTGCAACAACCGCTTTTTATGAAATATTAAACGGCAATCAAACGGCTGATGCTGGGACTTTTGATTGGGGTATTACTACCACACAATCGTATTTGCCAAATGATAACAGTGAGTTTTTTACTGATGGAAGTTTAAATTTGGTAGATTGGTTACGTCAATTTGTAAAAACCGAAGAAGAGCGAGATGAAGTATATGTTCGCGGTTTCTTAGGTAAAATGATTTTCTCTGGAGAAGAAGCTTTGAAAAAATGTACGGTATTATCAGGAGGAGAAAAAGTACGTTGTATGTTATCTCGTATGATGATGATACGTGCCAATGTATTAATGCTCGACGAACCAACTAACCACTTAGATTTGGAATCGATTACTGCTTTTAATAACTCATTAAAAAACTTTAAAGGTTCGGTATTGTTTACCACTCATGACCATGAGTTTGCTCAAACGGTAGCCAATAGAGTTTTAGAAATTACACCAAATGGTGTAATCGACAGATATATGACTTGTGATGAATACCTAGATGATGATAAAATTCAGGAACTGAGAAAGAAGATGTATAATTAAGATTAAAAGGATGAAGCCCTCTGGACTTCAGGTATGCGAACTTTAGTTTGCTCTACTATTTTTCCAAAATAAAAAAACTTCTATTTAAAATAGGAGTTTTTTTTTGAATAAAACGAAATGGATTTTAATCATTTCTTACAAAATAAAACATTGTGCAAGAGCTCTAAACTCTTTTTTACCCTCTGCAAGCTCAGTAAATATAAGGCCTCAGACTCGTCCTGATGACTTTTCCAACTCATCAGGACGAGTTGCTCAACTCATCAGCATCAGTTGACAAAGTCATCAGGACGATTTCGAAGGTTTATCAGCATCATTTTTTTGAATGATAGATTAAGTTTTATTTTGTAGGAATGTAATAGGCAATAGGGTGTGCTATAAAATATCAAAAAAAATGCATTTGAACTTAAACCTCAAAACTCATAACTAATTTGACTTGCTTAATAAAAAATACTACTTTTACCACCCAAACAACACTATCATGAGTCAAAAAGTATTGCTCACTTCCAAAGAAGTCAATATCATACTCCACCGTTTGGCTTGTCAGTTAATCGAAAACCACCTCGATTTTTCTAATACTGTTTTAATAGGCATTCAACCTCGAGGGACTTATTTGGCTCATCGCATAAAGGTTTTGTTAGAAAATGAATATCAAATTAAAGACATAAAACTTGGGTTTCTTGATATTACTTTCTTTAGAGATGATTTCAGAAGAGGAGAGAAGCAATTGGAAGCCAACAAAACCCAAATTGATTTTTTAGTAGAAGATAAAAAAGTCATTTTTATTGATGATGTTTTATTTACAGGAAGAAGTATTAACTCAGCTTTAACGGCTATACAATCCTTTGGGAGACCTTCGGAAGTGGAGCTTCTTGTATTAATTGATAGAAGGTTTAGTCGACATCTACCTATTCAACCTGATTACCGAGGAAGGCAAGTAGATGCTATTGAAGATGAAAAAGTAAAAGTATGCTGGAGTGAGAAAGACGGAGAAGACGCAGTATATTTGATATAAGAATTAGGATATATTTTTTATGAAAAGAATCTGAAACAGGTTCAGATTAAACAACTTACAACAACACAACAATGTCCGAACTATCAGTCAACCATTTGTTAGGAATAAAATATCTTAAAAAAGAAGATATTGATTTGATTTTTGAAACCGCGGATCACTTTAAAGAAGTTATTAATCGCCCTATCAAAAAAGTACCTTCGTTACGCGACATAACCATTGCCAATATCTTTTTTGAAAACAGTACACGCACCAAACTCTCTTTTGAGTTGGCACAAAAAAGACTTTCAGCTGATGTGATTAGTTTCTCTGCAACACAATCATCTGTCAAAAAGGGAGAAACACTTATTGACACGGTAAACAATATACTTTCTATGAAAGTAGATATGGTGGTGATGCGTCATGCCAATCCGGGAGCGGCTTATTTCTTATCTCAAAATGTTAACGCTAGTATCATCAATGCCGGAGACGGAGCACACGAGCACCCAACACAGGCGCTGTTGGATAGCTTTTCTATTAGAGAAAGATTGGGTGAAGTAGGAGGTAAGAAGGTAGTTATTGTGGGAGATATTTTGCACTCAAGAGTAGCACTTTCTAATATATATGCATTGCAAATGCAAGGGGCTGAAGTAAAAGTATGTGGCCCAAAAACGTTGATTCCAAAACATATTGAAAGTCTTGGAGTGACCGTTGAGCCTAATTTGCGTAAAGCATTAGAATGGTGTGATGTAGCTAATATGCTAAGAGTTCAAAATGAACGTATGGATGTCAATTATTTTCCATCAACAAGAGAATATGCTCAACAATATGGTGTAGACAAAACAGTATTAGATTCGTTACATAAAGAGATTGTAATTATGCACCCAGGACCAATTAATAGAGGTGTTGAAATTACTTCAGATGTTGCCGATTCTAAACAATCGGTAATACTAGAACAGGTTGAGAATGGAGTTGCCATTAGAATGGCTGTGATTTATTTATTAGCTTCTAAAATACAGCAATAAAAAAGCCCCAAATTATGGGGCTTTTTTTTATTCTTCAGTCTTCAGATTTCTAAGTTGTTTTAACTTGTCTTTCAACGAAGCCAATTCTTCTTTGTGACGTTCAATATTTTTCAATACTTCTTTCACCATTGGATTATCACTTTTAGCTTTAGCAAAGAATTGAATATTATTTTCCAATTGAAAAATCTCGCCTTGAACTTCATCTATTTTTCGCATGATGAACACTTTTTCATTGTCTAACTTGCGACTATCTGAATTGGCCAAATAATCTAATTTATTAGCATAACGAGCTTTCTCATTGTCTTTTTTGCTTGAACTTAATTTTTCAAAAAGTACATCAAGTATTTTATTGAACTTTCCTTCTATATGTCTGCGAGCAAATGGCACTTTTCCAAAACTTTTCCAAGTTTCAATGTGTGCTTTGATAGCATCCAAGTCGGCTCTATGTTCACCAG
>CANJDA010000198.1 GCA_947472705.1 Flavobacteriaceae bacterium | reverse complement strand
AGGACTCGAACCTGTGACCTTCGGGTTATGAGCCCGACGAGCTGCCTACTGCTCTATCCCGCGATGTTCAGTGCAAATATACAACCATTATCAATAAAAGCAACAAAAAAGCTGAAAAATCTTTTTACTGCTATTGAACTGATATGACTACCTTTGCACCCGAGGCTTTCGAGTTTAACAGTACGAAGTAAAAAATTAAATCAGATTACATGTCACACAAAGCAGGTTTTGTAAATATTATTGGAAACCCCAACGTAGGGAAATCAACCCTAATGAATGCTTTCGTTGGAGAGCGATTATCGATTATCACATCCAAAGCGCAAACTACCCGTCATAGAATTCTCGGAATTGTTAATGGAGAAGATTTTCAAGTAATTCTATCCGATACACCAGGAATTATCAAACCAGCCTACGAAATGCAAAAATCGATGATGGACTTTGTGAAGTCGGCCTTTGAAGATGCGGATGTTTTGATTTATATGGTGGAAATAGGAGAGAAGGAATTAAAAGACGAAGACTTTTTTGCTAAAATCATCCATTCTAAAATTCCGGTGTTGTTGCTTTTAAATAAAATTGATAAATCGAATCAAGAACAATTAGAAGAGCAAATTGCCTTGTGGAAAGACAAAGTGCCGAATGCCGAAATCTATCCAATTTCTGCTTTAGAAAATTTTAATGTAAAAGAAGTATTTGCCCGAATTTTAGAATTGCTTCCAGTATCGCCGCCATATTATCCAAAAGATGCCTTGACGGATAAGCCAGAACGTTTCTTTGTTAATGAAACCATACGTGAAAAAATCCTGTTGAATTATGATAAAGAAATTCCATACGCTGTAGAAATAGAAACGGAAGAGTTCTTAGAAGATGAGAAAATCATCCGAATTCGTTCAGTGATTATGGTGGAACGCGATACTCAAAAAGGGATTATTATTGGTCACAAAGGCGCCGCATTAAAGAAAGTCGGAATGCAATCGCGAGAAGATTTAGAGAAATTCTTTGGCAAACAAATTCATATCGAATTGTATGTAAAAGTCAATAAAGATTGGAGAAGTAATGCTTACCAATTGCGTCGCTTTGGTTACAACCAGAAATAATATTAACTGATTATTTTATTAAGTTCTTGTTCTAATTCTTCCATTTGTCCATAACCATTGGCTCTGGTTTGTCTTCCGATAAAATACAATAAAACCCAACAAATTGTCATTAATAGTATGATCAAAAAATCAACTTTTACCGATTGATGCAACATCCAATTGGAATAGGTAAATATTGTAAAAATTAAAAATATTCCGGCTATAATAAAGTGTAGAAACACGAAGAAAGTCCACATAGTTTGTGCTGGGCCAAATAAACCTCTGATGTGTGTAGCATTTTTTTCATTTCCTTCTTTTTCTTCCAACTCTATAGACAAGTGAGGCGACCAATATTTTTGCTTTTCTCCCTGAATAGTAAATTGAATATGGTTGGGTCTTATTTTTATTAAAAACCCTGTTGGTACACTCTTGGCATAATCCACAAACTTTTGTCTGACTGAATCAATGTTTT
The DNA here is from genome assembly GCA_947472705.1 of Flavobacteriaceae bacterium. Classification (GTDB taxonomy): domain Bacteria; phylum Bacteroidota; class Bacteroidia; order Flavobacteriales; family Flavobacteriaceae; genus Flavobacterium. The sequence continues at coordinate 2,290 of CANJDA010000198.1, read as the reverse complement.
CATCAATGTCTTTATAAAATCGGGGTCTTAACCGTATATCATTGTGTGTTTCCATGCTAAATGAAGGTTTGGAATTACACACTAAGTTAATAAAAAAATTGATATTGTATTCATTAATACTACCTTTGCACCATTATTTAAAAATAGCATGAACAATATTGTAGCCATAGTAGGAAGACCCAATGTAGGGAAATCGACTTTTTTTAATCGTTTAATCCAAAGAAGAGAAGCAATTGTTGACTCGGTGAGTGGTGTTACTCGTGACAGAAATTATGGAAAAAGCGAATGGAACGGGAAAGAGTTTTCCGTAATTGATACAGGAGGTTACATCAAAGGTTCGGATGATGTTTTTGAAGCAGAAATTCGTCGGCAAGTAGAATTAGCTATTGATGAAGCGGATGCTATTATTTTTGTGGTAGATGTTGAGGAAGGAATCACTCCTATGGATGCTGAGGTTGCCAAATTACTTAGAAAAGTAACAAAGCCAATACTTTTGGCGGTAAATAAAGTCGATAATGCGATGCGTGAAAAAGACGCTATCGAATTTTATAATTTAGGTTTAGGCGAATATTTCACCATTGCTAGCATCAGCGGAAGTGGCACAGGAGATTTATTAGATAAATTAGTTGAAGTACTCCCTGAATTACCCGAAACTACTGAAGAAGAAGTATTACCTCGTTTTTGTGTAGTAGGTCGTCCGAATGCTGGAAAATCATCGTTCATTAATGCCTTAATAGGAGAAGATAGATATATCGTTACTGATATTGCAGGAACCACAAGAGATTCTATTGATACTAGATACAACCGTTTTGGTTTTGAATTTAACTTGGTAGATACTGCCGGAATTCGTAGAAAAGCCAAAGTAAAAGAAGATTTAGAGTTCTATTCGGTGATGCGTTCTGTGCGCGCCATTGAACATTCGGATGTTTGTATTCTTTTGATTGATGCTACTCGTGGTTTTGAAGGACAGGATCAAAGTATTTTTTGGCTAGCCGAAAAAAACAGAAAGGGTGTTATTATCCTTGTCAATAAATGGGATTTAGTAGAAAAAGACACTATGTCAACTCGGGATTATGAAGCTAAAATTCGTGAAGAATTACAACCGTTTACCGATGTGCCCATTATTTTTACTTCAGCCTTAACAAAACAACGTTTACTGAAAGCTTTGGAAGAAACTGTAAAGGTTTTTGAAAATAGAAAACAACGTATTGCTACTTCTAAATTCAACGACTTTATGTTGAAACTGATTGAAGCTTATCCTCCACCAGCCTTGAAAGGGAAATATGTAAAGATTAAATATTGCATGCAGTTGCCTACACCAACACCACAGTTTGTGTTTTTTGCTAATTTGCCACAGTATGTAAAGGAACCTTACAAGCGTTTCTTAGAAAATAAAATCCGTGAACATTGGGATTTTTCAGGAGTTCCAATTGATATTTATATTAGAGAGAAGTAATAAAAAAATCCCGATAAGTCGGGATTTTTTTATTTGAATTATGAATAGTCTCTTATAAATTAATTAAAAACACTTTTTAATAAGCGAGGAGTAAATCTAAATTGAAGATAAAACCAAGTTGGGACACGAGCTGCTTCTCCCGATTTTTTGATGGCTGTCATTGTTTCTGTTGGTAAAGCAAAACAAAATCCTCCGTCAATATTCAATTCAGAATTAGGCTTATAGGATATAAGTAAATCATGTTCGTAACCCATGTATTTTGTTAGCTTGTCTCCATTCGCAGTTACAAATTGACGTTGTGTGAAGAACATATGACTATAGGAACCAATCTCTAATTTAGGAGAGATAGTTATAGTTATAATCAAATAAGGATTTACCAATCCAGCATTATTTAAATCGCTTGGAAATTTGGTGAAAAAATCCATAAATCCATTAAAACGATGAGCTAAACCATATAATGGAACAAAGCTATGGTCTTTTTCTCCAATAGTACTATCACCACTAAGAAATTCTGCTCCTATACGTATGTTGAAATTGTCAGCTTTTGAATATTTTAATTCAGGTTGAATGTACCAGGCATTAATGGTTTTTCCGATAGCATCTCTTCCAGATTGAATGTAACCACTTGCAGTAGCATACCATTTATCTTTTTTAAATTCTAATCGGCCACCATAGGTGAAACGCCAAAATATTTTTTCTTTATTGATTGCATCTTGGTAACCATCTGAAGCAATGATTGAAGTTGCCGTAACACTTTTTGAAAAGTCATATTTAATATAATTTACGCCAAGTGCTTTATAGTTTGTCCATGTTGTTGAAGAGGTTCCGCTTCCT
>CANJDA010000197.1 GCA_947472705.1 Flavobacteriaceae bacterium | reverse complement strand
TTGACTTCTGAGGTTGTGGCCAACTTAAAAAAGGTAATCGTTCTTCCAGCAAGTACGGCAAACAAATATGTTGATGCAATGTGTTTCGATGAAAACTACTTGGTCAACTGGTGTGAAAGAGTAAATAGAAGCTGCACCCATCAACTTGATTGGTGTCGCACATTAATCAGCAAAGCAAAAGCGGAAATGTCTGCATTTAATCCTCAGTAATTATGGAAAAACCATCAAAGGCAAATACAAAGAATATTTCATAACTAAAACCAATATTAAAAATGAACATTGTAATTAAAAAAGCGGGTATTCGTTCTTCCCTGTTCCTCAGCTACGAGTTTGAACAAAAAGACGTTGATGTGAACAACACCATCAAAACCTCATCAGATGCTCCAATCCATGAGGACCTGAGAAATGCTTTCAGAGCATTAATCCCACACTTTGCATTCATTACTGAAGAAGTAATCGATGTCGATTTAGTAGAAAGAGCTATCGAAGCTCCTGAAAGCTATGTACAAGACCGTGAGCATTCAGCCAGTGAGGTATTCTTCAAGTTCCTAGTAACCGAATTCAGCATCACTAACAAACAAGGTTTGAATTATGTTGTGCTTTCAGGAAACAAGCTTCTTGAAAGTGGTGAGGTTATTTCCTTCACTGCTCCAGCAATTGATTTGGAAGGTGGCAAGTATCAATTTAGAGCTGCTCTATATGATTTGATTGATGTATTGAAGCTTGAGGTTCTTGCCTACATGGAAGGAAAACAAGCTCCAAAAACTCAGATGGAAATGTTTGCTGAAGAAGAAACGCTAGCTACTAAAAAAGCAAGATCCAAAAAAACTGAATCCGCTTTCTTAGAAGATATGAGTTCAATTGATGAATATAATAAACAGGTTCAAGAAGATTTAAAAAATCAATAAATAAACCGAGCAAATGCAAATCATAGAGCATCCAACAGAATTTCACGTAAAGATTGAATACAATCGATTCAGAGTGCATAATACGAACCTAGTTAAAATGATACCAGGCGCGCGATTTATTATGGCTCGAAAAGCTTGGACCATTCCTCTATCACAACGTGCAGCTCTTGAAATTGTTAAGGAAAAAACTCGTGCTGAGTGGGTAATTGCTCAGACACGAGTTCCTGAACAAATTGGAGAGCTTCCCGCAATGCCTGAACTAGAATATCAAATTGATATCGTTAACTCTGAAAACGGCTTTGTACCACGTCCTTATCAACTTCAGGGAATCGCTAGAGGCTTAGAGCTAAAAGGATTCATAAATGGTGATGAACAAGGTCTTGGAAAAACGCTTCAGTCAATAGGAACGCTTTACACGGCTGATAAATATAATAATGAAGTTGTATTTCCTTGTTTAGTGATATGCCCAGCATCTACAAAAATCAATTGGAAGCGTGAGTGGGAAATGTGGACTGGAAAAAAGGCAATGATCCTTGAAGATAAAATCAAAGATACATGGCACCGATATCATGAAGTGGCCAAAATTGACATATTCATAGTTAACTACGAATCACTGAAGAAATATTTTGTTGACTTCTATCCTCCAAAAGGTAAAATGAAGGATTCAAGAGATATCATTCTTAATCCGAGAGCCAGTCTTTTCAAATCTATAATCATTGATGAGATACACCGATGTAAAGACTCCAAAACTCAACAGACAAAAATTGCCTTGAGAATCGCATTAGGAAAACTTTACCGTATAGGATTAACCGGAACTATGATTGTAAACAAACCAATTGATGCATTACCTCAGTTGGCCATCATCGGTAAACTGAAAGATGCCAAGTACTTCAAAGAACGATATTGTGAAGGAGGTTCTGGCGCATCTAACCTACGTGAGCTTAACTATATGATATATAAGCATTGCTATTTCAGACGTGAGAAAAAAGAAGTAGCAAAGGACTTGCCTGATAAACAACGCCAAACCATCCTTTGTGATATCACTACTAGACACGAATACAACAAAGCTAAAAATGACTTTGTGAAGTGGATGGAGGACAATGGTTGTAACGATGAGGAAATCGCTAGAAAGCTACGTGGGGAGATCATGGTTAGAATGGGAGTATTGAAACAGATATCGGCCAAAGGTAAAATCAATGAGGTAAAAGAATTCATCAATGAGATTATTGAGTCTGGCGAGAAGCTTATTCTATTCCACAACCTCCATGAGATTGGAGATGAGATTAGAAGAATCTATCCTGAAGCTGTGAGTGTGAATGGTAGAATGTCGGGAGAGGAAAAGCAAACCGCTATTGATAGATTTCAGAAAGACCCTAGTGTACAATTGATAGTTTGTAACATTAAAGCAGCGGGTGTTGGTATTACGCTAACCGCTTCCAGCCGTGTTGCATTCATCGAGTACCCATGGACCTATGCAGATTGTGCTCAATGTGAAGATAGAGCGCACCGTATCGGCCAAAAAAACAATGTCATGTGTACCTACTTCCTTGGTCAAGATACCATTGATGAGGAAATGTACCAAATGATTCAGGAGAAACGCCATGTAGGTAATACCATAACAGGTGCTACTGATGAAATGGAAATGAGTTTTGTAGATAAAGTAATAACCTTATTTAAGTAATGATAGAATTAATATGTGCCCAAGCAAACAGAATCTTTAATGGAGACTGTTTTTCAAAGAGTAGAAAGAGAGAAAATGTAAATGCTAGAATTGCAATTTCAGTAATACTTAGAGATAAGAAATTTTATACTCTTCAGACTATTGCAAGTCTGTTTGATTTGAATCATGAAATGGTATTATACTATCAAAAAAAGCATGATGAATTAATAAAGTTTAATCGTGAATATAGAATTCTATATAACAATCTTATAAACTATTCAAAAGAAAAAACACCATTAAACCATGGGTTCTGCAACTATTCAAAATTCGAATTAAGAACTATAAGCCTATGAATTACATAGAACAAATAAAAGGTTTCTGGCGTTCGCATGATGTAGAAGTATATCCAACCACTACTATCGCACTTTACTTCTATCTATTGGAGGTAAACAACAAAGTAAATTGGATGACTTCGTTCAAGCGCAACAATTCTAAAATCACAGCAGATTTAGGAATCAGTTACCCTACTCTAAACAGTTCAAGAAATAGGCTCAAGCAATCTGGATTAATTGATTTTAAAAGTCAAAATGGAAGTGCCAACGTAACATACACCTTGAAAAAATTTTTAAAGGTTACTAACGAGGTTAGTGTTGAGGTTGGTAACGAGGTTACTAACGAGGTTGGGTTGAGGTTGCCTATGACTAAAGATAAACTAAAACATAAACAAAAACTAAAACAAAATACTTCTTCCGATGCTATCGCACCGGTGGAAAAAGAACCAACCAAATATTGGAAATCAATTGTTGATTTATGGTTTAGACGTTATGAAGAAGTCACATTATCAAAACCAACTTTTAATAAAGCCAATGCGGCCAATTTAAAATCAATTATTCTCAGGCTTGAGAAAATGTACAAAGCCAAAAATGAAATCGACTGGGATGAATTAGCAGCGCTAAAAACTTTCAATAGATTTCTTGATAACGCCCTTAAGGACGAATGGCTTAAAGCAAACCTATTAATCACTCATTTATCATCAAAGTTTGATGTAATCGTTAACCAACCGAAAGATGGAACAAAATCTAACAACACAGGAACCTCAAACAATAATACAGGGTATAAACCTGCCAGCGTCGATACCAACGAGCTTGTTCGAAAGCTTACCGATGATGCTCAAAATGGAAATATCCCAGGCGTCTATACAACAATCTCATCCAGAAATCAAAACTAAACTTAGTAACGATCTAATGAGGTTGTTACAAGTAAGAGAAAAAAAC
>CANJDA010000196.1 GCA_947472705.1 Flavobacteriaceae bacterium | reverse complement strand
GGGTTAAGTTCTTTGGCCGATAAAGGAGTCTTAATGCTTAATCGCGCTGCGGAAGATGCTGTGAAAGAATCGACTCCTATTTTTGTAGATGCTGTAAAAAACATGAGTTTTACCGATGCTAAAAATATCTTATTGGGTAATGAAAATTCGGCTACCACTTATTTGCAATCAACAACTACCACCCCTTTGTATAGTAAATTTAATCCTGTTGTAAAAAGCTCTTTTGACAAGGTTGGGGCTACTAAAGTTTGGGCCGAGATCATTAAAAGATATAACAAATTACCAATGGTAAAAAAAGTAAATCCCGATTTGACGGATTATACTACCAATAAAGCGTTAGAAGGCGTATTTAAAATGATAGCTGTTGAGGAGAAAAACATACGCACGGATTTGAAAGCCAGAACATCAACCCTGTTACAACAAGTCTTTGCAATGCAGGATAAAAAATAAGGCTCAAATTTTTAGAAATCAATAACATAAGAATAACAAAACCTTAACATTAAGAGGTAAAAAGGCACCGTATATTTGTGGTGTAATAAATTTGGTTTTTTATTATTTTGGTTAGGGTTAGTTAAAGAATGCCGATGTCTTCATAAGCGTCGGCATTTTTTATGCTATTGCTTCTTGTAATTTTTTAAAATAAGCCAAAGCTTTTACTAGTCGGCTACCGTACCAAGAAAACATTTCTCCATCTACAAATATGGTTTTGGCATGATGCGTATGCCGTCCGAGTTCAAAAGCATGTTCATCCGAAAAAGGAAAAGGCTCAGATGATAATAATACCAAATCAGGGTCGCCTTGAATGCGCATCTTTTGAATGATTACTTCTGGGTATCTACCTTCATATTTAGGGTTGTTTTCGTATATGTTTTCGAATTTATTTAGCTTCAATAACTCATTGATAAAAGTATCTCCAGCAGCCACCATATATGGATTGGCCCAAATAAAATAGGCTACTTTTTGAGTTGGTTTATCACTGATGTAATTTTGAAAATCGGCGTGTGCAAAATTGATTTTATCTATCCATTTCTGAGCTTCTGTACGCTTATTAAACAATTCGCCGAAATCGGTTATCATTTTCAAATTGTCTTCTAAAGTGATAATATTGGTTACCCAAACTGGGCAAATTTTAGAAAGCTCTTCTACTATTTCTTTAGTGTTTTCTTCTTTGTTGGCAATGATAATATCGGGTTGTAGTAAACGTATTTTTTCGAAATGTACTTTCTTGGTTCCACCAATGATTTTCTTAGTCGATTTAAAATGAAAAGGATGCACACAAAATTTGGTAATGCCCACTATACTCTCTTCTAAACCTAAATCATATAATAATTCAGTTTGAGAAGGTACTAGGGAAACAATCCTGTTTAGTGTTGTTTCAAAAGTATGAATGGTACCGAGTTGGTCAATAAATAGCTTCAACCTTATTTTGATTTAATAATAACTGCCATTTCCTGTTGCATTTTAAATGCTTCTTCTCTGGCCTTTTGGGCGAAATCAGTTCCGTTTGAAGCATAGATTATGGCTCGAGACGAATTGATTAATAGTCCTATATCTTCGTTCATTCCATAGGAACAAACTTCGTGTAAACTTCCGCCTTGTGCTCCCACTCCGGGAACTAATAAGAAACTGTTGGGCACTATTTTGCGGATTTCAGTGAAATATTCTGCTTTGGTAGCGCCTACAACATACATAAGGTTTTGGGCGTTTTTCCAGGTTTTTGAGGTTTTGATAACCGTTTTGTATAACTCTTCTCCTTCTACATTTTTAGTTTGAAAATCAAAAGCCCCTTCATTAGATGTTAGGGCTAACATAATAGTATGCTTTTTTTCAAAAGCAAGAAATGGTTCTACCGAATCTTTTCCCATATAAGGAGCCACAGTAACGCTATCAAAATTCAAATCTTCTAGAAATGCTTTGGCATACATGGTTGAAGTATTACCAATATCCCCTCGCTTAGCATCGGCTATGGTGAATATTTCAGGATGTTTTTCGTTTAAATAATCAATAGTTTTCTTAAGGGATTGCCATCCTTTTAAACCATAAGCTTCATAGAAAGCCGTATTGGGTTTAAAAGCTACACATAAATCATGCGTTGCATCGATGATGGCTTTGTTGAATTCAAAAATGGGATCTTCTAGTTGGAGTAAATGCTGAGGAATTTTAGTTAAATCAACGTCGAGACCAATACACAGAAAGGATTTTTTTTGGTTAATTTGTTGAATGAGTTGTGCTGTTGTCATAAAGTATTGTTGTTTGACAAAGTTACTAATTTCATAACATAAAAAAAGCCTCAGTATATGAGGCTTATATTTTTAAAAGACTTCGCTTTCTTTTAGTTTTTCCATATTGTTAACCAACTGAAGTTCGTCAACAAATTTTTGAATTTTTCCATTCATAACACCATCCATATCAAAAACATCCAATCCGATTCGGTGATCTGTTACACGTCCTTGAGCATAATTATAGGTTCTGATTTTTGCTGAACGGTCGCCCGAACTCACTTGAGAAGTACGCTTAGTAGCATCTTCGGCTTGTTTTTTGGCTAATTCTTGTTCGTATAAACGAGAACGCAATACTTCCAAGGCTTTATCTTTATTCTTATGCTGCGATTTTTGATCTTGACACTGCGCAACCAAACCAGTCGGAATGTGAGTTAAACGAACTGCTGACTTAGTTGTATTTACTGATTGTCCACCAGGACCTGAGGAACAAAAGAAATCTACACGCACATCGTTCATATCAATTTGTACGTCAAATTCTTCGGCTTCAGGCAACACCATTACCGTTGCGGCAGAGGTATGTACACGTCCTTGTGTTTCGGTTTGAGGTACACGTTGTACTCGGTGCACTCCGGCTTCAAACTTCAATGTTCCGTATACATCTTCTCCAGTAACTTCAAAAATAACCTCTTTGAAGCCACCTGAAGTTCCTTCATTCATATCAACAACAGAAGTTCTCCAGCCTCGACTTTCACAGTATTTAGTATACATTCTGAATAAATCACCTGCAAAAATTGAAGCTTCATCCCCACCTGTCCCAGCACGGATTTCCACCATTACATTTTTTGCATCTTCTGGGTCTTTAGGAATCAGCATGAATTTGATTTCCTCTTCTAATTGTGGCAAACGTTCTTTAGCTTCGTCCAATTGCATTTTTGCCATTTCTACCATTTCTTCATCCGAACCATCGGCTAAGATTTCGTTGGCTTCTTTGATATTGGCATCAAGAGTAACATATTCGTCACGTTTCTCCATCAAGTTTTTTAAACTTTTGTATTCTTGATTTAACTGTACATAACGCTTTTGATCGGCGATAATATCGGGTTGAATAATCAAATCCGAAATCTCGTCGAAACGCTGTTTAACATATTGTAATCTGTCTAACATTGCAGTATCTTTCTATTTTTGGTTTGCAAAATTACATTTTTTGTTTCAAGTATCAAGTTTAATTTATAGTATTGTATCATTAAACTAAATTACATGAAAAAAATTGTTCTTGTACTGCTGCTCATTACCGTTTTATCATGCAAAAAAGAAGGCAATCATAAGCAGTTTGATAAACTGGAAAAAATGAATTGGCTAATTGGCAATTGGGAAAACAAACTACCCGATGGATTATTAGTTGAAAGTTGGAAAAAAGATAATGATAGTACCTATAGCGGCAACAGTTATTTCATCAACACAAAAGATACTGTGCATTTTGAAAGCATCATGCTTATACAAAAGGAAGATGAATTGATTTATACAGCAACCGTTCCTGGTCAAAATGATGATGAACCCGTTGATTTTAAAATGACTTTGGCTAATGAGAGTAATTTTACTTTTGAAAATCCGACTCATGATTATCCTCAAAAGATTACTT
>CANJDA010000195.1 GCA_947472705.1 Flavobacteriaceae bacterium | reverse complement strand
TATATTTTGATGGATGAATTTGGTTTATTAAGGGTAAACTACGTTAATAAATTTGGCGCTTTTCTTGATTGGGGATTAGAGAAAGATTTGTTTGTACCTTTTAAAGAACAGGCTCGCCCTATGGAGAAAGGGAAACGTTATTTAGTGTTCGCTTATATCGATGAAAAAACAAATAGAATTGTAGCTTCGAGTAAAACCAATCAGTTTTTGAGCAATGAAAATCTAACTGTAGGAGTTGGAGATGAAGTGGATTTAATCATTTCACATATTACTGACATAGGTATTAATGTTATTATTAACGACATTCATAAAGGTCTTTTATACAAAGATCAAGTCTATGATGATATTAGAACTGGTGACCGCATGACTGGTTTTATTAAAACAATTCGCCCTGATAATAAGATTGATGTTTCGCTTCAAAAGTTAGGTTATCAAAACATTGAGCCAAATGCTGAGAAAATCTTAAACGAATTGAGAGCCAGTAGAGGTTTTTTAAGACTAAATGACAACAGTCACCCAGAAGACATCAAAACGGTATTGAAGATGAGTAAAAAAACGTTTAAAAAAGCCATTGGAGCCCTTTATAAAGATAAACTCATTGAAATTAAAGAAGATGGTATTTATTTAGTCAAAGAGTAATTATTCCCCAAGTACAAATTCACCCGGAATTTCAGTAGTAGTTGCAGTGTGCTCTTTAGGTTTTTTATAAAACAAATCACTGACCATGTTTAGGGTAGTATAAGGTCGATTGGAGAACTTATTTCCTAAACATACTACGGTAATTGTATCTTTTCTCACTGGTACAAAAGAAGTATTATTCCCGTGCCACCATCCATTATGATAAATCATTTTTTCTCCTGTAGGTTGTAAAAATCGCATTCGCATTCCTAATCCGTAATCTTTTATAGGTTTTGCAACTTTTCCAGAACTGTATCCACAATAAGCTTGTTGTAAAAGATTTTGGTCAATAAAATCAGGGGAATACGTAGCCATATCAAATTTGACTAAATCCCTTGGAGTAGAATAAATATTTTTATCACCATACAATGCATCAAACTGATCCCAAGGGAATTGATTATTTCCTTTATACGATTTTGAAGCGGTTTCTCTATCTGTATTATAATTAAACACATAAGTGCTCTTCATACCTAGAGGTTTGAAAATTAACTTCTGCATCGCTTGACGGTAGTTCATTCCAGTAGCTCTTTCAATTATTAAAGCTAACAATACATAATTAGTATTACAATAATCAAAATGAGTGTTGGAAGGGAATAATAATTGAAATTTATGCTGAGCCAATAAGTCTAATATGTCTTGATTAGAAAGTACTTTACGACTATTCCAATTTTTCTTCATCAAAGCACTAAAATTAGAATACGGTTGTATTCCACTTCGATGGTTCAACAACATTCTAATGGTAATGTCTTTATAAGGAAATTTAGGAAGCCAATCGGTTACTTTTTGATCCAACATTATGTTGTCATTTTGAACCAATTTTAAAACTGCAGTAGCTGTAAGTACTTTACTCACCGAAGCCAAATGTATACCAGTTAATGAATCAATTGGTGTTTTGGTTCTAGAGTCAGCATAACCTTGATAATCTTCATAAAGTATGCGACCATTTTTGGCTACTATGAATCCACCACTATAATATGGTGATTTTATCCATTTATTATAAAAAGAATCAATTTTTGGAGTTTTTTCTCTGATATAGGAGTCGGACACATTACCCATTTTAATCGGAAAAGGAAGGGTAATAAAAGTACTGTCTCTATTTTCACTAGTACCAAAAAAAGTAGTAGGTCTTTTTTCTCTTGGTCCAGAAATATATAAAAACAGTGATAAAAAGAATGTGACTAGGGCTACTTTCATAATCTTATTTCAATGCAATAATAGTAATTATTTGATACATACCAAAATATATAATAAAAATGAATGTAAAACTTCGGTTGTGTATGTCTTTCAAAGACACTATTTTTGTGCCAACAACACTCTATAATGAATACAATCACTACTACCGATTTCAAGTTTCCGGATCAAAAATCCGTTTATCGTGGCAAAGTACGCGAAGTTTACAACATTAATGACGAACTCCTTATTATGGTTGCAACTGACAGGCTTTCAGCTTTTGATGTAGTTATGCCAAAAGGTATTCCCTATAAAGGGCAGATTCTTAATCAAATTGCTACCAAGTTTATGCATTTGACTCAAGATATTGTTCCCAATTGGCTTGTTGCAACACCAGATCCTAATGTGGCTATTGGACATTTGTGTGAGCCTTTTAAAGTAGAAATGGTTATTCGAGGTTACCTGTCAGGTCATGCTGCTAGAGAATATGCTCATGGAAAAAGAATAATTTGTGGAGTTGTCATGCCCGATGGCTTGAAAGAAAATGACCAATTTCCAGTTCCTATAATAACACCAACTACCAAAGCTGATAACGGTTCGCATGATGAAGATATTTCACGCGAAGCAATTTTAGCCAATGGATTAGTTTCGGAATCCGATTATTTGGTTTTGGAAAAATATACTAGAGCCCTTTATCAAAGAGGAACCGAAATAGCTGAAAGTAGGGGTTTGATTTTAGTAGATACTAAATATGAATTCGGCAGAACCAAAGATGGAAAAATTGTCTTAATAGACGAAATACACACACCAGATTCCTCTCGTTATTTTTATGCAGATGGGTATCAAGAACGTCAAGATAAAGGAGAAGAACAAAAGCAATTGTCTAAAGAATTTGTTCGTCGTTGGTTGATTGAAAATGACTTCCAAGGAAAAGAAGGACAACAAATTCCATATATGACTGAGAGTTATATTGAAACGGTTTCAGAGCGATATATTGAATTGTATGAAAATATTATTGGAGAAAAATTTGTAAAAGCTGATAATACAAATATTAACGAACGAATTGAAAAAAATGTACTTGATTTTTTGAAATCTTAATTTAATAATTGAAGTATAAAGATCAACCACGCCAGTCGTGGTTTTTTTATATGCTAAATGTTAAAATTTTGTTATGCTTACTCAGTTGATGCAACGAAAATTAGTTCATGGACGTCTTATCACCAATCAATAACTTTTTAAATCAATCATCATGAAAACAATTATTACATTAGGATTAGTTGCTTTAAGCTTTAATAGTACCAAAGCGGCTAATGAGTTTAAAGCTCAAAAATTAAATCAACAAGTAGGAATTGAGGTTAAACTAGACACTTTTGAACAATGCCAAATAGTTAAGGTGAATACTGAAATTAATGTTAACACAACAGAGAACAATTCTGAAGACACTACAATTTTTGACGCAAATACAGTTGTGAAAACCAATTGCAAAAAAACTGTGGAAGAAATTATAGCTGAAAATAAACTGATTACTGAAAATCAAGAAATTGTAGAACAGCCTCTTTCTTTAGAAAAAAACACTAAAGATTATATTGATGAAGATAATCAAATCATTGAAAGTTCAATTAGCAGCGATGTTTATCCATTAGATTTTGAAAAAATTAATCGTTCAGTAAAAAGTGATAAAATGTCAAATAACAATTTAGCAGTTACTGTCGATTTAAAATTATAAGTTTAGGTTGATTGCTTTCGCAGCCATGCGAAAGTTAAAAGCATCATTAGTTGGTCTTTACTAATGATGCTTTTTGTTTTTTCTTTATTTGAAATATGAGAATGTGTCGTTATTTTCTATTTTTAATAAACTTTCATAAATAAGTTTTATGACATTTTCTACATCTTCACGATGTACCATTTCAACTGTAGTATGCATATACCGCAAGGGTAATGAAATCAATGCAGAAGCAACACCTCCATTACTATAGGCAAAAGCATCAGTGTCTGTTCCAGTAGCTCGAGAAGTAGCATGACGTTG